>DNYQ01000109.1:0-3520 GCA_003506745.1 Syntrophaceae bacterium | reverse complement strand
CTGAAACTCATCGAAATGTGTTCTCAGTCCGACGGAGCGTGCTGCGTCATCTATGCCTGTGAGAAAAAGGCGAAGGAACTGGCCAAGACGCCGGTATGGATCCGAGACCATATTACCGCTCACAAGGAAGAGAACTTTAATATCTTCGGATATGATCGAAAGTTCCCTGTGTTGAAGACGCATAAATTCGCAGCGACCCATCTTTTCAAGCGCAACGATATTAAAGACCCCTTGAACTACTTCGATGTCTTCGAGATGTACGATCCGGCCACCTGGTGGGCCATTGACTGGCTCAGGGACTTCTTTGATCTGAAAGGCGATGAGCACCTTAAACTCATCGAGAATAAGGAGATCATGATCGGAGGAAAGATGCCCGTCAACCCGTCAGGCGGCGTGATTGGATCGAATCCGATCGGCGCAACCGCGCTGGTCCGGGTGGCCGAGGCGGCGCTGCAAGTACGCGGCAATGCCGGTCCGCACCAGATACCGACCCCGGTCAATCACGCTCTCGCGTCAGGGTTCGGCGGCACCATGTGGACCGTGATGACAATGCTCGAAAAGGAACTTAACTGGTAGGAGGACAATCATGGCAGAATACTGGGGAATAAAAGTAGAAGATATATTCAATACGATGAAAGATCGTTTCCGTCCCGAAGGGGCCAAGGATGTCGATGCGGTTTTCGGTTATGACATTGCTGATGAGGGGCAATGGAAACTGACGGTAAAAAACAACGCGATGACCATCGAGAAGACCGACGCCCTGTCCGGCTGTGTCGCGACGATGTCCGCAGACGGAGAGACCTTTGTCGGGGTGAACACCGGCAAAGTCGATGCGACAAACGCTTTCATGAGCGGCAAGGTGAAGGTTGAGGGCGACATGGGTGCTTTCGGAAAGACCGGCAAACTCTTCCGCAAATTTGTGATCGCCAAAAAGGAAATGACCACCCGGGAGTATCTCGCGGATATGTTTGCGACGATTGTATCGCGTTTCAAGGCCAAAGAAGCCGAAGGCCTCGACGCCTCCTTTGGCTTCGATCTCGGCGGACCGGACGGCGGCAAGTGGAGTGTCCTGATCAAGGACAAGGTCTGCACGGTCACCACAACTATTGAGGACAAGACGACCGTCACGCTGGAATTCAACGATGCCAAAGATTACGTTGATTTCATTCTTGGGAAGATCGACGCGCAAAGTATTCTGGCGGCAGGCAAGGCATCCGCAAAGGGTGACATCAACATGATGGCATCAAAGTGGCCTATTCTGTTTGAGAAATACAAAGATCCGATGGCCGGCAATGTCCAGGAACAGGAGCTGCTGGTCCTCAAAAAGACCATATCGTTGAACGAGAAGTTTTCAACCGGCCCCGTCATGGGCAAATTTCTAAAAGGGCTGAAAGACAAAAAAATATTCGCGAATAAATGCCCCGAATGCGGGCGTTTACAGCTGCCACCGCGGGAAGTGTGCGCCGAGTGCCGGGTGCGCGCCGGTGAATTCTTGGAGGTCGGGCCCAAGGGCGAAGTCCGTTATATGGATATTGTTTACTACGCCATGCCTGATCCCTTAACCGGTGTGGTCCGGGAAACTCCGTACGGGGGGATCAACATCCTCCTGGACGGCTGCAAAGGCAACGAGACCCTGCCGCATTTCATCAGGAAGGACCAGATCGAAAAGATTGAAATGGGCTGGAACGAGAAGAAAGGCACACGCGTCCGTCCTGTTTGGGAAGAGAGCCGGATTGGTGACATCTGGGACATTAAATATTTCGAAATCGATGAGTAAGGAGACGGGATATGACAATCAATGAAAGTAAAGAATTCAAGGACAGCTATGTAGTTGAAGGTAAAATGGCGCTCCCTTATTCTTACTTCGCCGGTCGGGTTGGCAGCAAGTTCATTACAACCATCCGGGATCAGAAGAAAATCATGGGAGTGAAATGCCCCACCTGCAACACGGTCTATCTGCCGCCACGGCAGGTATGTGACATAGATTTTACCGACATCCGCGACCAATGGGTCGAATTAAACAGTACCGGCAAGGTGACGAACTTCACGGTGGTACGCTATGACGACAAGCACCTGCCGCGGAAAGCGCCCTTTGTTCTGGCCCTGATCAAACTGGAAGGGGCAGGGACGCCGTTCATGCATATTCTTGAGGAATGCAAAATAGAGGACGTGAAGATAGGCATGACGGTGGAAGCGGTGTTCGCCCAGGAAACAACGAATACTATTCTCGATATCGATCATTTTAAACCCGCGGCCGAAAAAGCATCGATCCACGAAATTAACGCACGCAGAAAACAATGGGTTCCCGCAGACGAACCCGAGACGCAAGGAACACGAAAAGGAGGAAAACCCGACATGTCAACACCCGTAATCATTACTGCAGCGCTCACCGGCGCCGCCACCATGAGAAATCAGAACCCGGCCGTGCCTTACAAACCGGAGGAATTTGCGGAAGAAGCCTACAAGTGCTGGAAAGCCGGCGCGGCCATGGTCCACGTGCATGCCCGTGAAGACGGAGGGATGGCGACACACGAGCATGCAAGAATCAAGGCAACGTACGATGCGATTAAAGACAAGTGTCCGGACCTCATCGTCTGCCTGAGTTCCGCGGTCGGCATGGGCAAAACAACGGAACAGCGGATATCCCAGATCGTGGCGATCAAACCCGAGATGGCGTCGCTCAACACCAATACGATGAATTTCGGCATCGTTGACCGTAAAACAGGGAAGATCTTTATCGATTATGTCTTTGAGAACACCTTCACCATGCTGCAGGATTTTGCCAAAGCCATGGAAGCAAACGGCGTCAAGCCGGAAATCGAGTGCTACGACATGGGCGGGCTGGACAATACCCTCATGATCGGCAAACAAGGGATTTTCAGCGATCCGATGAACTTCAATTTCGTCTGGGGCGTTGCGGGCGGGCAGCAGTTTCGGACCGAAGCCTTCATCGCCATGATGAACGCGCTTCCTCCCAAAGCAAACTTCACCACGTGCGGCGTCGGGACGGACCAATACCCCTGCATCATGCAGTCGTGCATTCTCGGCGGACACATGAGGGTTGGACTGGAGGACAACATCAGGATGCCGAACGGTGCGCTGGCCAAGGGAAGTTACGAACAGGTGGAAGTAGCGGTGGCCATTGCCAATGCCCTGGGTCGCCCGGTAGCCACACCGACTGAGGCGCGTCTGATCATGGGCATTAAGAAGCGATAAAACGACGGATGAGGATTGCTGATGCCGGATGAAGGCGTCAGCAGCCTCGTCTAAGATAAATTCGGGTGATGCTGATGGAATTATCAGAAAAAACCATGAATGATGTCTTTCGGAATCGCGCCCGGAAGTACGGGGACCGTCTGGCCATCGAAAAAAAGATGAACGGGGTATGGCAAAGCGCTACCTGGAGCGAATATTATGAGCGAGCGTGTGCCGTAGGTCTGGGTCTCTATTCGTTAGGCGTTCAAAAAGGGAATATGGTTTCCATTCTATCCGACAACAGACTGGAATGGCTTTATACGGA
>DNYQ01000211.1 GCA_003506745.1 Syntrophaceae bacterium | reverse complement strand
ACATTGAATACGCCACTGCTGATTATCCCGCTCATGCTCCACATCCGCAAACCGACACGGACGCCGACCCCCCGAATATTCGTGGGATGATTACATCCAATCCTGACGTCCTGACAATACAAAAACAGGATGTGACGGATAGGTCTGTCTGAATTCCGGTCTAACTTCCATGCCCGGCACGGGCACAACAAATGATGAAAATATCCGGACACTTACCGGCATATTCATGTAACCCATCAATTTGTTTACAAATTTTCAATAGGCATAAGATATGCTTACTGAACGATTAATTTCCTTTTCATTATTCACCGTTTGGGTTTTGCTGGATTAATAATCATGAAACTTAAAAAATCAAATGGGTTTACACTGCTTGAGACCATCTTTGTTGTCGTTATGATCGTTATTTTGATGGTCGTTGCACTCCCCCGCTATACGGATCTCATCGAAAAAGCAAAAGTAAAAGTGATTCAATATGTCTCGGGAATGGGATGTGAACAGATAACACTGGCTTATTCCAAGGAAATTCTTAAAAATGGAAAACCTCCCAGCATGACCCACCTCAATGAAATACTCAATGACAAGAACGCCGGGTTAACAAAAATAGGCGGTTTTACTGTTAATTATTCCAATTACGAAGACAGGGGAATCAAAGTTACTGTAACAAAATCAAGCGCTTTTGAAATGCCAACTGGCGGTCCTTTTGAAAGAACTATTATACTGGTAAGTGATGGGGGGTGAAGTAAGCTCACCCTTCCCTTCGGCAAGCTCAGGACAGGCTAAGCTCACCCTTCCCTTCGGCAAGCTCAGGACAGGCTAGGCTCAGGGTGACAAAGAACCATTGTTTTTAATGGCGGAAACATCGATTTCGTATTTTTTGATGCGGTGCCATAAGCTCCGCTGGTTGATCCCCAGCAATTTAGCGGCCCGGGCCTGAACACCGCCTGCCTGTTTCAAGGCGCGCAATATAATATCTTTTTCACAAACAGCTAAATGGTTATCAAGTTCAAAACCTTCAGAAATCGTCGATTCTTCTTTAAAATTGGCCTCATTTTCAGATTCTTTCCCATTCGTCATCACCTCGGCAACTGTTTTTTGATGCTCGTCGGGCATGTTTATTCGTCGGGTCAAACCGACTGACGTGATTCTGCCATGATCGGCCATAACGGCGGACCTCTCCAGCACATTCTTCAATTCACGGATATTCCCCGGCCAGGACCATGTCATTAGTTCCCGCATGGCTTCCGGCGCCAGTTCACGTTTTTCAGACATATTGTCCAATATGAACCGCGCAATCAGCGGGATGTCCTCCACCCGATCTCTCAGTGGGGGGATATAAATGGGAAAAACATTTAAGCGGTAGAACAGATCTTCCCGAAAAGTCCCTTCTTTGACCATCTGGTGAAGATTTTTGTTGGAGGCTGCGATAAAACGAACATTTATCTTGATGGTTTCATTTCCGCCGACGCGCTGAAATTCACGCTCCTGAAGAACGCGCAGCAGTTTTGCCTGTGTTTCCAACTGGATATCGCCGATTTCATCCAGAAACAACGTGCCTTCGTTGGCCAGTTCGAACTTTCCCGTCTTCTTTGCCGTGGCGCCGGTAAATGAGCCTTTTTCATGCCCGAAGAGTTCGCTCTCCAGAAGACCGGCCGCTATGGCAACGCAATTGAGCTTGATAAACGGTTTCCCCAGCCGGCTGCTCTCCTGATAAATCGCTTCCGCGAACAGTTCTTTCCCCACGCCGCTTTCGCCCAAAAGAAAGACGGTATTGTCGGTGGGCGCCACCTTGATGACTTGGCTTAAACAACCCCGGATGGCCCGGCTTTGTCCGATGATCCCGGGGAACCGATCCCTGGCGTCCACTTTGCTGATCAAGTTGGCCACTTCACTAAATACGTGGCCGTAATAACGTAGTTCATCGCGTTCATAAGGTTTCGATTCCGCCTCCGGACTGGACGGTGCTTTTGGAAATGACGGAGAAGATTCAACCTGATTGATGAATTTTTGAACGGGACCTAATACGGCGAAAGTTACGACGACTGCAGAAAAAGCGGTAAAGGCAATGACCGCTCCGCCCAGCAAAAAAAGCTGCACTGTTGAAGCTCTGCCGGCGTAATAGGCGATAATAAACGACAGGAGGGCAAATCCCGTGAAGATAAACGGNNGACAAAGAGGCTGACGCGGACTGGTGAAGAAGAACGCCCTCGGGAAAGTTTTATTTTCGATACAATGTTTTTCATCAGGAACTCATTTGACCATTTTCGTCAAATCCCACATGGGCAAAAAGATTGCCAGGGCAAAAAAACCAACTACCGCCGCCAAGCCGACGATTAAAATCGGGCCTATGGAATCGGAAAGACCTTTGACCGCATAGTTGACTTCATCGTCATAATGGAGAGACACTTGCCGCATCATATCTTCAATGTTACCGGATTCTTCGCCGACGGCCACCATATCCACCACCATCGGGGTAAAGTGCTTTGCCTGCCTCAGCGGTCCGGAAATGCCTTTCCCTTCCTGTATCTGGTCGCGGACATTGTCAAATTCTCGTGAAATGGCCGTATTGCCTATCGTGTCCGATACAACCTCCATGGTTTTCATCACGGGAACGCCGCTGGCCTGCATGATGGCAAAAATACTGGCAAATCGGGACATAGCCGCCTTCTGAAACAGGGGGCCGAAAAGCGGCATTTTCAGCAGAAAAGTGTCCAGCGCATATCGCCCGGCCACGGTTTTGAAATAATAGCGTAAACCGACGATCGTGACCACCAGGCCGCCAATCAGGATATACCAGTAATTCGCCAGGCCCTGATACATAAGCATGGCAATTTTAGTCGGCAACGGAAGCGCAATTCCGGCCTTGGCAAAGATATCAACAAACTTGGGAACGACAAATGTCAGAAGGACAACAAAAGCGATGACCAGCGCAATGAGGACAATCATTGGATATTGAAGAGCGGATTTAATATCCGCTTTTATTTTTGCTTCATGTTCGACAATATCAATCAGACGCTCAAGGATTTCGGGGACGGAACCACTGACTTCACCGGCATTGATCATGCTGATATAAAGAGGCGAAAAGATGGACGGATATTTCTTCATGGCCGCAGTAAGCGTCAAACCGTCTTTAATGTCATTGCCTATGCCTGTGATGACTTTTTTGAGTGTTTTATCCTGGGTCTGGTTTTCCAGAACCTGCATCAACCGGATGATGGGAACGCCGGCCTGCATCATGGAGCGAAATTGTTTTGTAAAGAGGATTAAATCCTTGGTTTTAACCGATTTGCCAAAGCGCAGGGACATGAGCGATGAAATATTGAAGTCGCTCTTCTCCTGCATAACAATTCTGGTCGGGATCAGGTTGCGGGAAGCCAGTATTGAATTAACTACTTCCTCCGATTCCGCTTCTATCGAATCGGAAACCGTTTTGCCCATTTCATTGATTGCCGAATATACATAATTGGCCATAGTTTTCCCCTATGTCATAACCGCCGACGAGGCTTCTTCCAATGTAGTAATGCCACTCATCACCTTGGCGGCGGCGTCGTCTTGAAGCGTCCGTAACGTGCCAGCCTCCACGGCGGCTTTTGTAATGGCTTGATTGGAGTACCGCTTCAGGATCATATCCTGCACCATCTCGTCGTTCACCAGAACCTCAAAAAGCCCCGTTCTTCCCTTATAACCCGTGTTTTTACATTGCTGGCAACCCCTGCCCCGCTGAAAATTGGCATTTTTTGCCTGTTGTGCGGTAATGCCCAGCACGGCTAAAGCGTTTTCGGGCGGCAAATAGGATTCCTTACAATAGGGGCAGACGGTCCGCAACAATCTCTGGGCAAAGGAAACCAGCAAAACGGATGAAATCAAAAAAGGTTCGATGCCCATATCAATAAAGCGGGTTACGGCCCCTGCGGCATCATTGGTATGGACGGTGCTTAAAACACGGTGTCCGGTTTGAGCCGCCTGAACGGCAATGACCGCTGTTTCCGAATCGCGGATTTCACCCACCATAATCACATCCGGGTCCTGGCGGAGAATGGACCGCAATCCGCTCGCGAAGGTCATGCCGGCCTTCCTGTTCAGTTGAACCTGACGGATATTGTTGACCCGGTACTCGACGGGATCCTCCAGGGTGATGATATTGATATCCGGTTTGTTGATGGAATTGAGAATCGCGTAAAGGCTGGTGCTTTTTCCGCTGCCGGTGGGGCCGGTGCTTAAAATCAATCCGTAGGGCTTCCCGCTCATCGTCTCTATCTTTTCCCTGTCCGACAGAATCATGCCCAGACGATCCAGCGTATAGATGCCGCCGCTCATATCCAGCAATCGCAAAACGAGATTTTCTCCATAGATAGTTGGAATGGACGACACTCTCACGTTGATTTCCTTGCTGCTCATTTTCAGGGTAAACCGGCCATCCTGAGGAACGCGGGACATGGTAATATCCATATTGGCCAGTATTTTTATACGGGCGACAATGGGCAGGAACAGCGTTTTTGGCGGTGACGGAACTTCAATGAGTTTGCCGTCAATCCGGAAACGCATTTGAACATTGTTCTGTTGCGGACTGATGTGAACGTCGCTGGCGCCGTCGCGGATCGCCTGTGCGAAAATAGAGTTGACCAGACGGACAACTGGCGCTTCCCCGGCCATATCCTGCAGGGTTGCCACCGCCACCTCTGTTTCCTTTTCCGGCGCGGCATCTCCCTGGGCTTCGTCCGGAGCGCCGACTTCCATGCTTTCCATAATACTACCCAGGCCGGACTGCGACCCGTAAAGGGAACTGATCAGTTGATTAAGCTCTCTTTCCGAACAGACCACGGGTTCCACTTCCGAGTTGGTCAGAACTTCAATGTAGTCCAGCGCGTTGATGTCCAGAGGATCGACAATGGCAATGGTCAGAAGCCTTCCTTTTTTCCGTAAAGGCGCCACTTGATATTTCTGCGCGATATCGATGGGAATGTAATGAATCAGGGCAAGATCCAACGGATATTGATCGGGATGGTATTTGGCGATGTTGAACTGACGGCTCAGCATGTCAATGATTAGCTGTTCGCTGACGATGCCCTGACGCGTGAGATACTGCCCCAGCTTTAAACCGGCCTTCTTTTGTTCAATCAGGGCCTGCTGCAGGCGCTCCTCCGTGAGCAGCTTGCCGTCGATCAGCATTTCACCCAATCGTTTTTTGATTTTCATCCAGACTCCTCAAAACGTTTGCATAATACACATCTGTCATTGCTCATTGCTCTTCTTTTCCAGGGCATATTTACGGTTAAACAGAATCGTGTCGGCATCCCATTTCGACAACACCTGCGCCCTAGCGGCAAATTCCAACGGCAACCGGTTAACAGCCGCCTGAGCTTCCTGAACCGTGGTGAATTTTTGATTCAGAGCGATCAAAAACTGTCTGCCTTCCCGACGATTCAGCAAAGAAAGCAGCAGGAGCTGGGGCATGTTGGCCCGGTCTTTTACGTTTATAAATTCATGATAAACGGCTTCCAGATTTTTGTTTTTATCCAGCGCAACAATAATCGTATCCTGTTTTACCGGCCGGGCTTTGTCCCTGAGCAGAGGCACCTGGATCACGACGCCTTGCGTATTGCCGGATGACTTTAGCCGCGGATTTGCCGCAGCAAACTGCTGGGTGATCTCTTTTCCGGTTTCTCCGTAAATATTCTCAAGAATCCACCACAAGGTCATTTTACCCTTCATAGAGATTGTTCCCAAAACAGAATTGGGGATTTTTTCAAGAGACTTCCCAGCGTCAACGGATGCAGGCTTTGACGCATCGGAGGTCATCCCCTCAGATCCGCCAATGTCCGCTTGTTCGGGTGTTGATAAAACAGCAGGCGCCAAAGCTACTGAAGCTTCTTTTTGGGTAAGGATGCCGGACAAAGTGTTTTTTACCGCCGTCCTGTTTTTGGGACTCATGGGCTCATTTAAATAAAACACGATGGAAATCGTCAGTGCGGCTAAGACCAGAAAACTCAAAACACTCCATGTAATTTTCTTATATACGATTCCCCCGGTCATCTCACCCATACAGCTTCCCACCAGAAACCAGTTGGCTTTGTTTTTGCCTTGAATAATCATCTTGAGCAGGACCTGATGACAGAGCGAAACAACTTTACGCGGATAACCGGCCGATGCAAAATAAACGGCCAGCAGTCCGCTTAGGCTGAAGATGGGATGTTTAACCATCTCCTGGCGCGCCACGGAAATGCGGTATTCAATCATTTTCCTCATCTGACTGAAATTCAATGGTTTGAGATGCGTCATGTAATTGACGCGATCCAGCAGATTCGGTTTGGCGGCCAGGCTTTTCTCCAGTTCCGGCTGGGCAAAAATAATGATCTGCAGCAG
>DNYQ01000141.1:279-3302 GCA_003506745.1 Syntrophaceae bacterium | reverse complement strand
GCGCTCCGGCAGGCGCCCAAGGTGGTGCTGGTCGGTGAAATGCGCGACCGCGAATCCGTGGAGATCGCGCTTTCCGCCGCGGAAACCGGCCATCTCGTGTTGAGCACGCTGCATACGGTGGATGCCGGTTCCACCATCAACCGTATTTTAGGCATGTTTCCTTCGGATGAAGAAAATCAAATCCGCATCCGTCTGGCCGATACCGTCCGCTGGATTATCTGCCAGCGTCTCCTGCCCAAAGAGGGAGGCGGGCGGATTGCCGCTTTTGAAGCCATGGGATCGAATTTACGGGTGAAAGACATCATTCTGCATGGTGAATCCGAAGGGAAAACATTTTACGATGTGATGGAACAGAGCAAGGCTTTCGGGATGATCACCTTTGACAGCTGTATCGTTGACCTTTATCAGAAGGGATTAATTTCCGAAGATACGGCCAAAGCCTATGCCTCCAATAAATCGAATGTCAACCGGGGCATTGACACCATTAAGAGCGCCCGCGGCGAGAAAACAACGGATATCGGAAAACTGGAAGTGGATAAGGGCTACGGCAAGCCTCAAACCGGCGCCCCTCCCTGGCAGAAAAAATAAAAAATACGTTGCCAAGATATGAAGTGCGAAGGAGATGCCTATGTCTGATGAAAGCCCGGCAGCAGCCTCTGGAAAAACAGGGGACGAGTCCGAACGACGTCCTTTTGGTTACATCGCTCCGGAAGGAAATACGGCCATGGTGTGCGAACAGGATGCCGCCGTTCGTGATAAAATCATCAATGAACTCAAAGGGATGGGTTATGCGGTGGCCCAGGCAGCTTCCAGCAGGGAAGCCCTCCAGTTCATGCGTTTTCATATTTTCAGCGCCATATTTGTCAATGAAAATTTTGATACGGCCGCCGGTCAGGTCAACAGCATTTTGAGGTATCTGGAAGGCTTATCCATGACCATCCGCAGGCAGATGTTTGTTGTGCTGATCAGCGCGGCTTTGAAAACCATGGATAACATGACGGCGTACAACAAAAGCGTCAATCTGATTATCCATAAAAACGAAATAGGCGACGTTGCCCAGATTTTCAAAAAAGCTTTAGATGAATATGAGAGCTTTTATCATGTCTATAAGGAAAATCTGCGCAAACAGGGAAAGATTTAAGTGGTTTATCTGACGGCGGCGGCCCGCATCAGAGCATCCTCGGCCAATTGGAATTGACCCATGGCTTCATAGGCGGAAGCGAGATTGCCGTAAAAGGGAGCAAGCGGTTCGCGCTCAATCGCTTTTTGAAAAGCGCCGGCCGCGCGGTCAAATATTTTTTCTTTCATCAGGGTATTGCCCAGGCGGTTGTAATAGGCGCCCGCGCCGGAAGGATCATAGGTCACGGCGGTTTCATAAACGGCCCAGGCTTCCTGAATCCGGCACAGAGCGGCCAGTTCATCTCCCAGACAACAATAATAAAGCGGCTGAACCGGATTGGTGTCGATGCACGCCTCCAGCAGTCTTATCGCTTCCAAATGGCGTTTGTTTCTGGCGAATAAATCAGCGATTCTGAAATAATAGCGGTCCACCAGCTCCGGATCAATTTTGCCGGCCTGCCGATAAGCCGCTTCGCTTTCGGCAGGGCATCCGGCGGCAAAGAGCGCTTCTCCCAGACGGCAATGGTAGTCGGGGTTGTCGTCTTCCAACTGCACCAGTTTTTCATAAATGCGGCAGGCATCCATCGCTTTGCCTGCCTGAAGGCGGGCATTGCCCAGTTCCAGCAGAAGGGCGGCGTCGTCAGGCTGCACGGCGACGGCTTTTTCACAAACGGCCGCCAGTTTTTCGATTTGATTTTCCTGTTTATAAATCCTTACCAGTTCATCATAAGCAAAACCAGTGAAGATCTTGCGCTGAAGCTCGCGATCCAGCAGCATTTCCCAGTATGCAACGGAGCGTTCCTTATCCCCGCTGTCCCAGGACGCCCAGGCCAGGCGAAGCAGCACCGGTTCTTCCTCCGGATACCGGGTGAAAATATTTTCCAGAACGGCTAAGGCTTCACCGTATTGCCCCTGCTTCAACAAATCATCGGCTTTATCGAGTTTTGCAAAAAAGGATTGGTCTTCGATCATCGACATAAAAAACGGGGGAGAAGATTCTCCCCCGAAAAGGTTTCAGCAACTGCAGGAACCGCAGCCGCCGCCCGCCTCGGAAAGGCTGGATGTTAATTTAAAGCCTGCACCCTGCGGGGTTGTAATGAAATCAATGTTAATCGGTCTGGCCTGACTGAAAAGGTCTTTTTCAATGATGAATTTCGTTCCCTTTTCGTCAATCACTTCATCGTCATTCTTNNTGTAACGGTCAGCATTTACTGTCCTCCTTATCGCGATGTCTTTTTGACATCAAACTTTGACGTAACTTATTCATAATCGGTCTGTTGTCAATTACATTTTTAACGGAGATACGTAATGCCATGATTTAATTAATGAATTAACAAAATTGTTTTTATTGACATTCCCGTCTTGACTCGTTTATTATTCATTCGCTTAAATATTCGACAGGGGAGACCTTCTATGGTGAAAAGCTTGAAGGCTGTTTTGATTGCGCTGCTGATGCTGGCCTCCATGCCGGCTTGGGCCGAGAACTTTACGGTCAAGGGCGATATGGCCTCGACCATCCATTACGAGTTGCAGCATCAGATCACGGCCGGCGATTCGATGAAAAAATTAATGCTCAGCTTCGTGGTGCCGGACAGTTTTGATTCTCCCACCTACAAACAGCAGATCACCAATTTCAGAATTACTTTTTCACCCGAGGCACAGGAAAGAAAAACCACCACGGATGCCCGCGGCAATAAAACCATTGTCGCGACCTGGACCAATGTTCCCCCAAGTCTGGACGCCGTGGTGTCTTTTGACGCTCAAACCCAGACCGGCTTGAAGGCCATTGATTCGAACGCGCCTTTCCCGATGACGCCGGCACCCAACCATCTGAAGGTTTATTTGCAGCATTCCGAACAGGTGCAGACGAATGATCCGGCCATCCGGGAGCTTTCGCAGAAACT
>DNYQ01000141.1:0-245 GCA_003506745.1 Syntrophaceae bacterium | reverse complement strand
AACGGGGTGACCATGAATCAGCCGTTTAACGTGTCCTGGGAAAAAGGCACGCTGACATTTAAAATGGGGCAGGGCAGGCATTCCTGGGTGGAAGTCTGGTATCCTGATTTGGGCTGGGTTCCCTATGATCCCCAGAATATGCAGTTTTTTATATCCAACCGCTTTGTGCGCATTGAAGTCGGCGTGGACAACAACGAAACAAAAAATGACGGTCTGGTCCGCTGGGCCCAGAGCGCCGGAGCGCG
>DNYQ01000214.1 GCA_003506745.1 Syntrophaceae bacterium | reverse complement strand
GTTGAACGTGCCATGTTTGCCGGTGCGATCATTACCAAGGCCACGGGAATGATCGGCGATGTTTATCAACTCCTCTTTCTTCGTCTGCTCGCCGGCGCTTTTACAGGAACCATTGCCGCTTCCATTGCACTGGTTTCCTCTGTTTTGCCCGGCACGAGACTGGGATTTGGGCTGGGTCTGATGCAGGTTGCCGTTTTTTTGGGAATGTCCCTGGGACCCTGGATGGGAGGCATGATTGCCGACATGATCGGCTATCGTTTGACCTTCATTGCGGGAGGCGCTATTNNATCGAAGAGGTCGGAAACCTGAAGACACAAGTTGCCTCCACGACAGGGCTGCTGCTTGGTGTTACCGGCGCAACCGCCTCAATTTCCGCCGCCGCCATCGGTTATTTGAGCGACCGCAGAGGCCACAAACAAGTCCTTATTTTTAACCTATTCATAGCCTCTATGCTATGGGCCGCCCATGCCTTGGCCAGAAACATAGACCAATTGCTCGTTATCCGAATACTTTTCGGATTTGCGGTTGGAGGAAACCTTCCTCTCATGAATGCCCTGGTAGGAAAGCTCACTCCAAAGGAAAGCTACGGGAAGGCTTACGGGTTGACGGCTTCCATGACCTCTCTCGGCATGACGCTGGGACCCTTAGCGGGTGGTATCATGGCCTCCTATATGGGGCTTCACTGGCCTTTTGTTGTCGTTAGCCTCCTCTTGAGTCTGGTTGTGATCCCCTTAATCTTGAGTTTGAAGACCCGCTAGATTGCAGACGGCAATCATTAAAAGATTCTCATTGCTGAAAAGTATTGTAAATTATACGGCGCTTAACTTAAAGAAAGGAGTTCAAAATGCAGAAGCGTAAATTAGGGAAAAGCGGCCTGGAAGTATCGGCTCTTGGTCTTGGCTGCATGGGAATGAGTTTTTCCTATGGCCCCCCCCAAAGACAAGAAGGAGATGACCTCACTTCTTCGGGCAGCCGTCGAACGCGGCGTCACATTCTTTGATACGGCAGAAGTCTATGGCCCGTTCATCAACGAAGAACTCGTGGGCGAAGCCCTCGCTCCGTTTCGCGGGCAAGTGGTCATTGCCACCAAGTTTGGATTTGACCTCGATCCTTATTTTGATCCCCGGGGGATGAAGGGATCGCCTGGCCTGAACAGTCGGCCGGAACACATCAAACAAGCCGTCGAAGGCTCGCTCAAGCGACTCAAAGTCGAGACAATTGATTTGCTCTATCAACACCGCGTTGACACGAACGTGCCAATCGAAGACGTGGCGGGAACCGTGAAGGAGTTGATTCAGGAAGGTAAGGTCAAGAATTTCGGCTTGTCCGAAGCAGGCGCAAAAACGATCCGTCGCGCTCACGCCGTCCAGCCGCTCACTGCTCTCCAGAGCGAATACTCGCTTTGGACTAGAAGCCATGAGAAGGAGGTGCTGCCGACCCTCGAGGAACTCGGCATCGGCTTTGTTACCTATAGCCCGTTGGGCAGGGGTTTTCTGACGGGAAAGATAAACGAGAAAACAATCTTCGACAGCTCCGACTTCCGCAACATCCTTCCTCGATTTACTCCGGAAGCACGAAAAGCTAATCAAGCCCTGATAGATCTGCTTGCCTTGATTGCGAAGAGGAAACAGGTAACACCTGCTCAGATAGCGCTTGCCTGGCTGCTTGCCCAGAAAACATGGGTTGTTCCCATCCCAGGCACAACGAAGCTGGAGCGCCTTGACGAAAACATCGGTGCAGTTGCAGTCGAACTTACGGCCAACGATCTGCGCGAGATCGAAAGCGTCGCCTCAAAGATTACGGTGCATGGTGCCCGGTATCCGGAAAAGATAGAGCAAATGACCGGTCGATGAGAGATACTGGTTACATTCCGTAGCTTACTAAAAAGGCTACACATGGAATATACTTTAAAGGAGAACTGCAATGAAATTACTTTTTAAAATTCTTGCCGGGATATTGTTGTTCGTCATCATGTGCCTGGGCGTCTGTGTCCACGCCTTGAACCCCTCGTTTTGAAAAAAGCTTTAATATAGAGAAAGGAGTTTAACAGATGGAGAAGATTGTATCCCTCTCGCCGCTTCCGGTTGAGCTCTTAAGGGAACTTTTTAAAATGCATGGTGTCGAGGACATCAAGGTGGTTGATGCCAGCAATTTCGAGATCGGGCAGATCGTTGAAGCAGTCAAGGATGCCGGATATATCATCGGCGATTACAGATTCCAGCAACGAATAACACGTGATGTGGCACAGGCTGCAAAGCAAGTCAAACTCATTCAGCAGCCCAGTGTAGGCTACCAGCACATCGATATTTCCGCTTGTCGTGATGTCGGGATCAAGGTTGCCAACACAGCCGGAGCAAACACGATCGCCGTTGCCGAACATACCATCATGGCAGCCCTGTGTCTCCTAAAGAATATTTTCTTTGCAGTCCGAACAACAGCGGCGGGAGAATGGCGGCAGATGGAGGTACGGCCGGTTGAACTATTCAATAAAACATGGGGATTCATCGGCTTCGGAAGGATAGGCAGAGCTGTGGCCGAGAGGCTAACCACTTTTGGTATGCACATGCTTTATTACGATATTTCCCGTATCACCGCCGAAGAGGAGCAGCGTTTTCAGATCACTTTTACAGAGTTGAACGATGTAGTGAAAAGTGCCGATATCCTCAGTTTGCATTGTCCACTCACGGAGGACACGGTCGGACTTCTCAGCCGCGATAAGATTGCCCTTATGAAACCTAGTGCGGTAGTCATTAACGTGGCGCGGGGAGAGGTCGTTGATGAACAGGCTCTATCTGAAGCGCTGCGAGACGGAAAACTTGGAGGAGCGGCACTGGATGTCTTCACCGTCGAACCCATCGATTCAGCCAATCCATTGCTGGCGATGGCAAGCGATAAGGTTATTTTTTCACCGCACGTGGCCGGTGTTTCCATTGAAGCGCAAGGACGCATTATCACCACAACCATTACCAACATCATCAAGGTAATGAAAGGGCAGATCCCGGAAAGTCTTGTGAATTGAGCCTTTTGAAAATACCCAAGGATGTTTAAAGGCGATTCCAATACAGCCAATGGCAAGTAGGCAGTTCAATATCTTGGAATTGAAAAATCGTTTCTGCTGACTATCTTTTACTTGCCTTTAACCAGGCTCTGGCAGAATCCAGATCCGTGAACCATTTCCATAACGCCAGACCGGCATTTTTTGCCGCGGTCTCCTGGTGATTGTTTTCCGGGAAATCCACAATGGCAGATTGAATATCATAAATAACGGAGGGATGATTTCTGACGAAACGATAGATTTCCATATTCTCGATGCGTCCCGCAAGGCCGCGAACATCGAATATGGCTTTCTTTACCCTGTTTGCCTTTAGGATTTCATCAAATTCATTGACTATTTTTACATGGTCTCTGCCTGTGGCAGTGCCGGTTATTGCAATTTCGAGAAATCCGTCGTTGATGGATGATGCGATGTAATATTCTTTCTTTTCCATTCTAGACCCCCTGATGGAGAATACTCATTCAATCTGTTGGAGGTGGAGCTCTGACACTTGGATTCGGCCAGGATATGCGCGCAAGAGTATTGGGCACTTAGCAGAGACCAGCCATTGGCGTCAAGCTTTGTAATCAGTGTATTATCAATTATAAATCGAGTAGTTAATATAGTTGTTATTTGAGAGACAGGATCTGAGATTGAAGATTATCAAATCTGCTCGAACTCTGACTTAACTTATGGTACAAGCCCGTAAACGAAGTCCATCCTCGGAAAACTTAAAAAGAGGTATTGCTGATGCGCCTTTTTCCTAAAGAAGAAAATTTTTTTGATTATTTCGAAAAATTGGCTGCCAAGATTGAAGAAGGCGGTCAATTCTTCCTTGAAATGGCCCGCNNCCCATCGACCGTGAGGATATCTATTTGTTAGTCAATAAAATGGATGAGATTCTGGACCACATCGAAGGCACCGCCATTCGCATTCATATGTATAAGGTTAAAAAGCCAAACGATGAAATCATCAAGCAGGCGGAAATTCTCTTTCAAGCGATTCAAAAAATCAAAAGTGTTGTTCACGGGTTACGTAACATGAAAAACAGTCAAATGATTCTGGATGGTTGCGTGGAAATCCACACCCTGGAAAACGCCGGCGACGTTATTTTAAGAGCCATCATCACCGATCTTTTTATCAAAGAAAAAGATGCCATCGAGCTGTTGAAATGGAAGGAAATTTTTGAACGGCTTGAGGAGGCGATTGATGTTTGTGAAACCGTATCCAACATCATGGGAACGATCGTCCTGAAACATGCTTGAGTCAGGGAGTGATATTCGGCCATGGACAACAAAGCCCCGCTTCCCCAAAGAACCTATGTGGAAATAAATGAGAACAGGCGCAAATTGCTCCGGGACGCCTACTTTTCCTATCCGGAGTATATCTGTAAAGCCCAATAAACTTTAAGAGGAGGGTAAAATGTGGGATGCTTCAAAGTGTGATTTATGCGGGGATTGCCTGGTCAAGTGCCGTTATGTCGATTACGACAAGGACAAGGCCGCAAGCGACATAAAGCTTCTTATGGATGGAAAGGCGGCGGACATTCTGGATCGCTGCATCACCTGTAATGCCTGTTTTCAGAACTGCCCGACCGGGGCTGATCCGTCTGATCTGATCTACAAAATGCAGGAAAAAATCGGCACCGGCTCTATTGTCGCAGCCTTCAAGCCCTTTATCGATGCGGTAGCCAAAGCATTTGAAGACGAAGGCAAAGGCGGTCTGATCATCGAAGGGGATCCGGACAAGCCGGCACTGTCCTTTGATTCCTTCGTGTTCAAACAGTTTCCGGAAGGCACGCTCGAAAGCCGGATGTTCAAAGGCATGACGATGGTTCGGGGGAAAAAGTATGCGTCTCTCGTCGGCATGGGCCATATGGGCGGAGCGAGCCTTGCCGAACGATACGGCCGGAAGGTGATTGAAGGGCTGGCGGCGTTGGGCAAGGAAATCGTTTACTTTCATAATGAAGGCTATGTTCTGGCGGACGTCAAAGCCAGGGAGCTGGGCATTCCCGTGCCCTATCCCTACAGACACCTGTTCGAATATATGGGTGACTATCTCAGGCGCAACCCAAACGGGATTACCAAGCTGAACAAGAAAGTTGCCTATCAGCCGAACTGCGCCGTCAGGTGGATACCAAAGCAGGATGTCTGGCTTCATGAAATTTTCGAGCTTATCGGGGTTAAGCGCGTTTCCAGAAAATATGAGGGCCTGAACGCTCTGTGCTGCGGAGGGCCGGCGCTTGCCGTCAACAGGGAACTGGCGACAAACATGCAGAGCGACAATATCAGAGACGCGATCGATAACCATGCCGAGGCCCTGATCACGATCTGTCCCATGTGCGATGCCGTGCTGCGCGATCCGACCGCGAAGGCCGGTTTACCCCAAATATTTATTACCGATCTGTGCCGTATGGCTCTGGGCGAGGTATCATGGCCGGTCCAATTCAAGTCCTGATAGGGCCGGGACAATGGCATCCGTCATCTGCATTCGTTGAGCTTGAGGATTTTCCTGGATTTGCCCCGTCCGGCCGGATAGTCCACAAGCAGCCCAGAGACGAGGCATTTTGCCACGACGCTTGCGTCTTTTTCCCCCTCGCTCTCAACCTTGCCNNCAGAACGAGGATGTGAGGCCTCGCGCTGTCATACACCAGGCCTTTTTTTTCCATTTCGCCGCGGATCAAGGGCAGCAGCTTTTCCATCAGGGGCTTTTCCCCTTCCGGGGGAAGGAAAGAAAACCTTCCGTCGGCCGAAGGCTTGAAGTCCGGCGCCGCCCGGCTTTCAACGTCCATCATGATATGTGTCGGAGCGCATCCCGCCACCCAGCACAGAAAGACCAGGCCAAGCAAGGCCCGGCATAAATGTCTTTTTGCGATCATTTACAAATCCTTGAGCAGCTTATTTTCCGGCTGATGCGCTGTTGTTTGATCAAACGTTTCCAGGGAAGCCGCAAGAACGGCGAATTCTGGGGAATGCGTGAAAGGCGTTTGATTCAGGCCCCGTTTTTCCATCGCACTGATAACATACTGCACGGTGAGCGTGTTGACGTCGCGCGCCGGTTGATAACCGTGTTCCGAACTTCCCTCCGTCTGGGCCATTGAAAGAATATTGCTTTTCACCAGATTGAATAGAATTTCATTGACAAAGCGGATGGGAATTTCCAGTTGATTGGAGATTTCGCGAGCCGTCGCGGGCTTTTGTCCCCTGACGAATTGCTGAACCAGATGATGGGCGATGCGCAGGGAAAGCAGTGTGCGGAGGCGGTGGCTGGCCGCAAGCGCGTCCGGTTCGAACTCATACGTTTCCACGTTCTGGTAGGCGAAGGACAGTTCCGCCCCGTAAAGCACGATCAGCCAGCTCAATTGGAGCCAGGCGAGGAAAAGGGGCAGGGCGGCAAAACTTCCGTAGATGGCATTGTACTGGACGACGCCGATCTGGAAAGTGATGTAAACCCATTCGACCACCTGAAAGATTGTGCCGGTGATGATTCCCGCGATGAGGCCGACGGAAAATCTCACCTGGGTGTTCGGCATGAAAATATAGAGAAAGGTAAAAAGCCCCCACATGAGGGTGTAAGGGAGCAGCTTCAAAAGAAAAAAGATCACGGGGGCAAAGCTTCCCAAAATGGCGAATTTCTCAAGAATCAGATTCACCTGCGTGGTAATGAAAACGTTCACGCCACTTGACAGAATGAGAATGACCGGGCAGATCAGGATAAGCGACAGATAGTCGCCGAACATCCGGCCGATGGATCGTTTTTCCCGGATGCCCCAGATGTCGTTGAAAGACTCTTCGATCTGCCTCAGCATTTTAACGACGGCCCAGAAAAGAACCGCCAGGCCGATGCCGGCGATCAGGCCGCCCTTCGTGTTGGCCAG
>DNYQ01000222.1 GCA_003506745.1 Syntrophaceae bacterium | reverse complement strand
TGAAGAACTCTTCACGGGGAAAATACCGGATGTCCTCAGCCGGACGGATCCGTCCCGTGAAATATTCTTAAACGATTTCGAAAAAATCGCGGGAGGCAACAGGACAAATTACATTGAAACCATCCAAGGCATGCCCGCGGCTGTTTCATCAAAGGGTGTTGCATGGTTAAGCGGTATCGTTN
Source organism: Syntrophaceae bacterium (assembly GCA_003506745.1). Lineage (GTDB taxonomy): Bacteria > Desulfobacterota > Syntrophia > Syntrophales > Smithellaceae > UBA8904. Next base: position 9,995 of record DNYQ01000222.1, on the reverse strand, counting down.
NATCGCGCACTTATTTAAAAAGGATGGTCACCGCGCCGTCATCATTATCGGGAAAGACACCCGGCTTTCCGGCTATATGCTGGAAAGTTCCCTGGAGGCGGGCATCACGTCCATGGGAGGGTATTCCTATCTGGTGGGCGTCATGCCGACACCGGCCATTGCCTTTGTGACCCAGAGCATGCGAGCCGACGCTGGCGTCGTGATCTCCGCATCCCATAACCCCTTTCAGGACAACGGCCTGAAAATCTTCGGCGGCGACGGCTACAAACTGTCCGACGATCAGGAAGACGTTATCGAAGATCTGATCCTCAACAACAAGCTCTCCGAACTGCTGCCGACCGGTCAGGATATTGGAAAAGCCTTCCGGCTGGAAGGCGTGAACGGACGCTACATTGTTTTTGCCAAAAACACTTTTCCCCGCCATCTTTCCATGGAAGGAATGAAAATCGTTCTGGACACCGCCAACGGCGCGACCTACCGGGTGGCGCCGGACACCTTCACCGAACTGGGCGCCAGCGTGGAGGTGATTCACAAAACCCCCAACGGCGTCAATATCAACGATAAGTGCGGTTCACAGCATACGGAAGTGCTCAGGGAAAAAGTCGTGGAAAGCGGCGCCGCCATCGGTCTGGCCTTTGACGGAGACGGCGACCGCCTCATTGCCATCGATGAAAAGGGCAGGGAGATCACGGGAGATCAGATCATGGTCATCTGCGCCAACATTTTGAAAAGAGAAGGCAAGCTGAAAAACGATCTGCTCGTCACCACCGTCATGAGCAACCTCGGCTTAACCGTGGCCTGCAAAAAATACGGTTTCCGGCACCACGCCTCCAAGGTGGGAGACCGCTACGTGCTGGAGGACATGAAAAAACTCGATGGCATCATCGGAGGCGAAGAAGCGGGACACATGATTTTCCTGGATCATCACACCACCGGAGACGGCATCATCGCTGCTTTGCAACTGGTCGCCGCCATGGTGAAAGAAGGCAAACCGCTTTCCGAGCTGGCGCGCATGATGGATATCTTCCCGCAGAAGCTGATCAACATTGACGTGAAAAGCAAACCGGACATTGACAAAGTTCCGAAGCTGGCGGACGCCATCCAACAGGTAGAAAAAGAACTGGGCGATGAAGGGCGTGTTCTGGTCCGGTATTCCGGAACACAGAATATGTGCCGCGTCATGGTGGAAGGACCATCCGATTCCGTGACGGAAAAATATTGCCGCCAGCTCGCCGAGGTCGTCAAAAGCGAGATTGGATAATCAACCGGGAGAAAATACATTATGGGAACAACCGTTTTTGTTACAAGAGACTTCGCCCACATGAGCGAAGTCGCGGCGGGTCTTGTCGTTAAAAAAACAATCGGCATCCTCAAGGAAAAAGACGAAGCTGTGCTGGGGCTGGCCACGGGGAATTCACCCACCGGACTCTATAAGCACTTTGCCCGGGCGGCCAATGACGGGAAATTTGACGCCGGCCGGATCCGCAGTTTCAACCTCGACGAGTATGTCGGCCTGCCGGGTGATAATATTCAGCAGCGGGTCCTCCACAAGGAAAGTTACGCCTACTTCATGATTCAGGAACTTTTCAGCCGCCTGAATAAAAAATTCATTGAAACCCGCGTGCCCTACGGATCGCTTATTGACCAGAAAATTTTAATCAAAGCCTTAAAGGAAAACAAAAACGACTGGACATTTCAAGGCACGGACGCCGGAAAGTCCATCGTCATCAAGGCAAAACCGGCATCCGCTTATCTGGCCTGGATCAGAAAAGAAATTCTGGACGGTTACACCCGGAAAATCAAAGCGGCCGGCGGAATCGACCTGCAGATCATCGGCGTGGGGGGACGCGGCCACGTGGCCTTCCACGAAGCGGGAATTCCCTTTAAAGGCAGTTCGGTCATGCTGGTCAAACTTGACGACAACACCATTGCCAACGCTGTCGCCGACGGACATTTCAGCCGAAAAGCGGATTCACCGCAGTATGCCGTCAGCATGGGGGCTGAGTTGGTTTATCAGGCAAAAACCGTTGTGCTGCTGGCCAACGGCGAACGCAAAACACAATCCGTGACGCGATCGCTCCTGGGAGACATCACCCCGGAAATTCCCATATCCTATGGCCGGCAATACGCCCGGCAGGGAGGCGAACTGATTTATGTGCTCGACCGCGTTGCAGCCGCAGGCCTTCCGGCCAATCCGCAGGAGCTCAAAGCGCTGGGCATCGTTTTGAAGAACATGGCTTGAACCCCCTTCCATCATAAAACGATGGTCCGGACCATCGTTTTATGATTCGTTGAAGGGAATGGTGATTTTATATACACCGCCGGATAAAACCGTCTGCACCGGATAGAGCGCTTTTTCGTAAACCTTCAGCATGGCCCGGTTGTTTTCCAGGACATCGGCCTTGAATCCGGCAATGCCCTCCTCGCGGGCCGCGCGAAGCAGCAGATTGAACAGATAGGTTGAAATTCCCATCCCCTGATAATGTTCATCCACGACAAAAGCGGTGTCGGCGAAGGGCTCCCCCTGTGTTTTAACGTAACGGGCCTCCCCGATGATTTTTCCCAGACCGGATTCATCAATAATGGCGACAATGGACATTGTGTAGCGGTAATCCACATTGACGTACTCCTGCATCTTTTTATGCGGCATGGTTTTGATCGGGCTGAAGTAGCGGTAATAGACCGCCTGATCGGAAAACCGGTAAAACAAACGCCGCATCTCTTCTTCATCGGACGGTTTGATCGCCCGGAACCGGACGGTCAGCGTGTCTTTGAAGCGATGGGAACAGGCGATTTTATCCGGATAAAGATGGCCGGACTCGGCAAAATAGATCTGGTCGGCGTAAATCATTTTGGCCTCTTTGGCCTGCCGGATCAGCTCGACGCGGTCGTCGGGATGAGCGATTTCAATCAGCGCCTGCGCCCGCTCGCGAAGCGTCTTGCCCATTAAAAAAGCCACGCCNNCCGGTCAGATCCACTTTCCGCGCCGGGAAAATCGCCACCATGTTGTCGTTCAGACTGATGGTGCGGGGATCCATAACAATATCCTGCGGCTGGAATTCCACCAGCGCATTTAAATCAAGCCATGTCATCAGTTCCTTGGTGCCGATGACATAGGAGGCGCAGGACTTGCCGCGAAAAACGGTTTTATAGCGATTGCTCACGGCACCGCTTTTGACCAGCTCCATCAGGGCGTCCGTAAAAAAAGGAGAATGGACGCCCAGATTTTTTTTTGCAGACAGGGTTTTGGCCAGCGCTTCATAAAGCGGACCGATGCCGTAAGAAATGCAGTTGCCGTCCTGAATGACCGAAGCGACATTGGCGGCGATTTTCAGATAGACATCCTGCAGCGGCCAGCGAGCGACATAATAAGGTGGTTCGGTCGCCTCGACCAGATAATGAAAATCATCCATGTTCACCAGCGTGTCGCCCATCGTCCGGGGAATCTGCGAATTGATCTCGCCGACGACGATTTGCGCCATTTCCATGGCCTGCCGCTCCACCGACGCGCCCACCAGATAGGCATAACCGTTTTCATCGGGGGGCGTCACCTGAATAAAAGCCACGTTAATATGAATGGCGCCGGTTTTAAAAAGCCAGGNNGGACTCCATCAGGTGTTTGACCAGCGTACGAGGCTCGGCCATTCCCGTTCCCAGGAAAATACTCATGCCCGGATCGATCTTCTCCAGAACGTCATCGGGGGGGACTATTTTTTGCTTCCACATATGGCTTTGCCTGTCTGTAAAACATGATAAAAAAAATTAAATTTGCACACCCTGCCCGGTCTGCGCTTCATTCAAAAAACTCTTTATCCCGCCGGTACCAGTAATCCGGAATCAACCGGTACATCAGCCTGGAAAAAGGTCCGATGTACTCATTCTTTCGTTTGTCAAACTGGCAGGCGTGAATGACCATGTCCTTAATCGCGTTTTTGTTGACGCTCTTGTTGAAAATCGTGTAGGCACAGGAAAACAGCGGACTGTACATATTTTTCTTTTCCAGATATTTATAAACATTGCGAATCGTGCTGGGGCCCTCCGGCGTTCCGTCGATCCGGCTCAGCACTTTCAGGTTGGTTTCAATGGGATTGCCGGTGTGCAGCTCATAGAAATATTTTCCGTAGCGGTAATTTTTACTGGCCAGGGAAGACACGGTGACATACATATCGCCGACGCCGGCCTGAGAGTGAAACGCCTGAAAACTACCGCCCAGAAGGCGGGAAAGCGACCGGATTTCCACGCCGGAACGCGCAAAGATGGTGCCGGGAATGGAGTCGCCCAGATCCAGCGAATCCGTCAAACCCTTGATGTTGGCCACAATGTTTTTCAGCGCGCCGCAGGCCTCCACGCCGATCATGTCAAAATTATAATAGGCATTGATTTCCTTGCGGTTAAACATCAGCAGGTGGTCCCGGATCATGTTGGCGGTGCGCCGCTTCCCGGCGACGGTCAGGCAAACAGGCTTGCCCAGCGCGATATCCACGTCAAAAAAAGGCCCGCCGATACACGCGACCTGGCACTTATGCTCCAGATTATACAAATGATTATGAATCAACTGCGACGGGGTCATCAGCTCCGTCGTTCTTTCATCGGAAATCAGCCCCTTAATAGGCGAAATCAGGCAGGTGTCGCCCGCCTTTTTATCGATCATCGGCTTGAGATAATTGAGCAATTCCGTCAGACGGCCCATCGTGACGGACAGAATAATGAAATCATTATTTTCAACGATATGCTCCAGGTCGTTGGTTGCATAGACTTTCGGCGCCAGACGCGGAACCTGATCCATGCCGCCTGCCCGGTTGGCCAGATCTTCGGTTAAATGAATGGGATTCAGGCGGTCCCGGTTGATGGCCTTGCAAACGTCCGAATTATGATAATAGATGGCGACCCGCTTGTTGTCGCGCCCCAGTTTATAGGCAAACGACGTCCCCAGGCGTCCCGGCCCGATAATGGCGACTCTTGTGGTATCTAAATTGGAAACGATCATTCCTGCCCGCTCTTTGCCGTAAACTATGGACTGATGATATGCAACAAACTGTCCGGATGCCCCACCCTAATAGCCTTTTGAAAAAAAGTAAAACAAAATTTGCGGGAACACGGCTATTTTTAGTTGCATTATCCCTGAGGATTGTTTAAAAATCTAAAGAACCGGAAGTCCATGACTAAACATTTGAAATGAGCAACAATCTTATGCCTAAAGAAAAAATAATTTATTATCCCAACGGGGCCGTGAAAGAAAAAAAACATCTTGTGGAGGAGAAGCTGGATGGCGATTATACGACGTATTTTCCGGGAGGCCAGATCATGGCGCAGCTTCTTTTCAGCCGCGGCAAAAGAAACGGGCCCGCCGTCAGTTATTTCGTAAACGGACAAATTCGGGAAAAGTGCCATTTCACGAACGACAAAATAGACGGACCCTATATTGCCTATTATGAAAACGGCCAGATCAGGGAAGAAGAACATTATCAGAACGGCAAACTGCACGGCCCCTACCAGCGCTATTTTAAAACGGGTGAATTGCGGGAAAAAGAATTTTTTCAAAACGGAAAGTATGAAGGGGAATATGTCTGCTTTTATAAAAGCGGGCAGATCAAGGAAAAGGGTTTTTTTAAAAACGACAAACGCCAGGGTGATTATATCGCCTATTACAAAAACGGCCGGATCAAAGAGCAGGCCGTTTACAAAAACGGCAATCTGACGGGCAAGTTCCTGACCTTTAATGAGGACGGCTCACAAGCCGATAAGGATGGAAGTGACGAGGACGGTTCGGCGCGCACCTGGGATGAAAAGGATGTGGCCGATTTACTCCATGATTTGAGTCATTTTGATAAAAAGAAAAAATGATATCCGCATGAAGAAAAGGAGACAGCCATCATGATCAAAACCATACTCATTCCGGTGGACGGATCGGCCAACAGCGACAACACGATTGATTACGGAATCTATGTCGCGCCGAAACTCGAGGCGACTTTGACGGGACTGCATGTCATCGACGTGTTTCTCATTCAGGGACCGATGATGACGGATATTTCCGCCACAGTCGGCGTACCGCCCTATGACGGTTTTTTTGAGGCCGTCGAAACGCCTCTCAAGGAAAAAGCCGACGCCATCCTGAAGCATTTCGAGGATCGCTGCCGGGCGGCCGGACTTCCCTGCCTTGCCAAAAAAAATATCGGTAAAATCAGCGACACCATCATTGAAGAAGCCGAAAGCGCCGATTTAATTTTAATGGCCAAAAAAGGGGAACACTTTCACCTGAAGGAAGGCGGCCTGATCGGGTCGGTTGCCGAAGTGGTTATTCGCCATTCCGGAAAACCCGTGATGGTCATTCCGGAAACCTTTCATGAAATTGAAAGCATGGGACTGGCCTACGACGGCAGCGCTCCCGCCAGGAAAGCGCTGGAGTTGTCTCTGAACATTTCCGAAAAAGCCAAATGGCCGGTTACCGTTCTGATTGTCAGCGCGGACGCGGCCAAGGCGGCAACTTTGTCCTCACAGGTTGAAGAGACGGCTCAGAAAGGCGTGGCGGACTGCGAAGTGGTTATTTCCACCGGCCGTGAAGCGGATGAGATCCTGAAATTCATTAGGGAAGGATCGGTCGAGTTGATGGTGATGGGCGCTTACGGCCACAATCGACTGCGTGAATGGCTGCTGGGCAGCACAACCTCCACCATCATCCAGAAGAGTCCCATCCCGGTGCTTCTGATCCGTTAAAAAACAAGCCGGGTGAATTACAGTTGAGGGTCCATCAGCGTTTTCAAGGATTCCAGCAAATCATACCGGGTGAGATCGTAATGAATGGGCGTGATGGTGACATAGCCCGCGGCAAGCGCGCCGCTGTCCGTTGNNAAGCGTTTGCGGCAATGAACCGGATCAGTTTCCGCGCCGTCTTTGCGGCAAAAGAAAAATCCGCTTCCTTGTGGGTGTCCAGAGAGACGGCCAGGGACGTCACGCCCATCATCGCCGCTTCCGTCGCGGCGGAGACCGTTCCCGAATAAATCACATTGTTGCCGCAATTGGCACCGCGATTGATGCCGGAAACCACCATGTCCGGGAGCTCTCCGGCCAGCTCCTTGATGCCGATTTTCACGCAATCCGCCGGCGTGCCGTAAACAGCATACCCCAGGAAGCTGCCGCCTTTGGTTGCGCTGCGAACCATCAGCGGACGGAAAAGCGTAATCGCATGCCCCACGGCGCTTTGCTCGATTTCCGGCGCAACAATCAGGCACTCGGCCTCTTTAGACAGTTCTTCATACAGGGCGCTTAAACCCCGCGCGTAAATCCCGTCATCATTGGTCAATAAAATCCTCATCTCGTCACTCGTCACTCGTTGCTCGTTGCTCGTTGCTCGTCACTCGTTGCTCGTAGGAACGGTCGCAACCGCTCCCTACTTCACCTGCTCGATTTTTCCGTCCTGAATCCTGAAAATAAAGGCTTCTTTTTGCGCAACCCGGTTGCCGCCGAAAGAAATGCCGCCCGCGACCCCCTGAAAATTTTCCGTGGCCAGCAGGGACCTCATAAATTCCCTGCGGGATGTAACATGGGGATCCTCCAGAATGCCCAGAACCAGTTTCATCGTATCATAAGCGAGGGCGTCAATTTTTTCGGGCCGGCGGCCGTATGCTGAAGAATAATCCACGACAAAATCGGTGGTCCGGGGCCGGAAACTGTCGGCCCAGAAACTGTCGGTAAAAAAAGCGCCTTCCAGATACGCTTCGCTATTCTTAAGCAGGTCGGGCGTATGCCACAAACTTGTCCCGAAAAGCTGCACCCCCCTGACGTTATAAAAAGCAAGCTGAGCCGTAATCATCTTCACCCGNNCCTCTTTTTTGCACGTCACGCCGGAAGAGGCGAGCCATTTCTTCTCCGTAATCATCATCCGGATAAAGGACGGAAAAAATCGTGATATTCATCGTATCCAGAACATATTGCGTTAAGGCTTCTATTTGCTGGGCCGGCGTCAGAAAATGCTGGAACACATACTCACCGGCATCCGTAATCCCTTCTTTGGAGGCAATTAAAATAATCGGCACCTGCCGCGTCTGAGCCTCGATGGCGGCGACGGTTGCTTCGGCGGTGCCGGAAACGGCGATGATGGCGATGACTTTTGCCTCATCGGCCAGATAGGCAATGGCTTTTTTCATCGCCTCCGGCGTTTCACCGGAATCGGCGGTGATAATTTTCCAGGGCGAAGAGAAACGGTCATGGGATATATCCGCCGACAACATCACCGCATCAAACGCCTTCTTTCCTTCTTCGGCAAAGCGACCGGTCAGGGGGAAGACACAGCCGACGGCATTGCGATTCACCGAATCGGAAACCGGGGCGGCAATCGAGGGCTTTCCCGCAACGCCCATGAACCACAGGCACAGGAATAATAAGGATATTACCGGCAAAAAACGATAATGCTTCACAGCGCCCCCCTGCTGGTCATGCATACCAAATTTTTCAGATCCGGTCGATAAAAAACCCGAAACCGTGAAATGCGGTTTCGGGCTCATAACAGCTGGATTTATTTTTTTACTTCTTCAAAATCCGCATCCACAACATCGTCGTCTTTCTTGCCGGAGGCCTGGTTTTCACTGCCTGCGGCGCCCGATCCACCTGCCGCTCCGGGTCCGCCCGGACCGGCGGCCGTCTTGGCATACATGGCTTCCGCCAGTTTATGCGACACATTCATCAGGTCATCCTGCGCTTTTTTGATGGCATCCAAATCGTCGCCTTCCAGCGCTTTTTTCACTTTGGCAATGGCGTCTTCGATTTTTGATTTCTCCGCCGCATCCACCTTGTCGCCGAATTCCTTGACATTTTTCTCGACGGAATACACCAGCGAATCGGCATGGTTTCTGGCCTCAATCAACTCCTTGCGGCGCTTNNACGCCGCGCGGAGCGGGCGGAATGCCCACCAGTTCGAAGCGTCCCAGCGTCCGGTTGTCCCCGGCCATCTGGCGTTCGCCCTGCAGAACATGAATGCTCACCGCCGGCTGATTGTCGGCGGCCGTCGAAAAGATCTGACTTTTCTTGCTGGGAATCGTGGTGTTCTTTTCAATCAGACGGGTCATCACACCGCCCAGGGTTTCAATGCCCAGAGACAGAGGGGTCACGTCCAGAAGCAAAACGTCCTTGACGTCGCCCGCCAGCACGCCGCCCTGGATGGCCGCGCCGACCGCCACCACTTCATCCGGATTGACTCCCTTGTGCGGTTCTTTTCCGAAGATTTCCTTCACTTTCTGCTGAACGCGCGGCATACGGGTCATCCCACCGACCAAGATCACTTCGTCAATATCTTTGATTGAAAGATTGGCGTCTTTCAGCGCGGTCTGGCAGGGGCCGACAACTTTATCAATCAGATCTTCCACCAGCGATTCGAGTTTGGCGCGCGACAGTTTAATATTTAAATGTTTGGGCCCCGACGCGTCCGCCGTGATAAACGGCAGATTGATGTCCGTTTCCATCGTTGTGGAAAGCTCCATCTTCGCCTTTTCCGCAGCTTCCTTCAGGCGCTGCAGCGCCATTTTATCCGTGCGCAAGTCGATGCCCTGATCCTTCTTGAATTCGGCAACCAGGTAATCCATCACGCGCTGGTCGAAGTCCTCGCCGCCCAGGTGCGTATCACCGTTGGTCGATTTCACTTCAAATACGCCCTCGCCCAGTTCGAGAATGGAAATATCAAACGTACCGCCACCCAGATCGAACACGGCGATTTTCTCATCTTTCTTTTTGTCCAGACCGTAGGCCAGCGCCGCGGCGGTGGGTTCATTGATAATGCGCAAAACATTCAAACCCGCGATTTTGCCCGCATCTTTGGTTGCCTGGCGCTGCGAGTCGTTAAAGTAGGCCGGAACCGTGATGACGGCATCCGTTACCTTTTCGCCCAGATAGTCTTCCGCGGTCTGCTTCATCTTTGTCAGAATCATCGCGGAAATTTCCGCCGGCGAATAATTCTTGCCGCGCACGGTCACCTGCGCGTCGCCATTGGGCGCTTCCGTGATTTT
>DNYQ01000197.1:1646-8002 GCA_003506745.1 Syntrophaceae bacterium | reverse complement strand
CCCAGCGGCGCTGCGGTGAGTGGTTTGTGTCGGATACGCGCTGCGGCCCGATGGTTCACGCACGTCTGGGTGTGGCCGCCGAAAATTCCGGAAAGCTTGTTTCCACCGTGCGCCGGGAAGCCAAACATCTGGCCGAGGAAGAAAACTTGAACATGGTGATTGTGGATGGCCCCCCCGGCATCGGCTGTCCGGTGATTGCATCTCTTACCGGCGCATCTCAGATTCTGGTGGTTACAGAGCCAACCGTTTCCGGCGAACATGATCTGGAAAGGGTGTTGTCCTTGGCCCGCCACTTTCAAATCCCCGCCGCGATATGTGTCAATAAGTTTGATATTAATGAGGAAATGACAAAGCGAATTGAGGACAGAGCCGTAAGCGCGGGCGCAACCATTGCCGGACGAATTCGCTATGACGCATCGGTTACCCGGGCGCAAATACAAAAGAAAGCGGTCGTCGAGCTTGACACGCCCGGCGCAGCTGATATGAAACAGCTTTGGAAAAATATAAACCTTGCAGCAGGAATGAAATAGTTGTGGAACGGGTTTATATTCATAAAAAATAGAGGGAGGATCAAGAAGTGGAAGGTAAGAAAACATGTGATTCGTGCGGAGACTCAAGCTGCTCCGCCAAGGCAAAACAGCAGGGCGAAAGCGATAAGGACTACGCGGACCGCCAGCGCCTTGGGGCAAGGATGTGCCGCATTGGGCATAAAATTGCCGTGCTCTCCGGCAAGGGTGGTGTTGGCAAAAGCACGGTGGCGGTGAACCTTGCCACGGCGCTTGCACTTTCCGGCCTGCGTGTGGGATTGCTGGATGTGGACATTCACGGGCCAAGCGTGCCCACCATGCTGGGGCTGGAAGGACAATCCCTTAAAGGGACTGAAGGCGATCTTCAACCGGTGGAGTTTGGCGGTCTGAAAGTCATGTCCATCGGCTTTTTGCTGCAAAATCCGGACGACGCGGTGATCTGGCGCGGCCCGATGAAAATGGGTGTCATCAAGCAGTTTCTGACGGATGTCAACTGGGGCGATCTGGATTATCTGATTATCGATTTGCCTCCGGGCACGGGCGATGAGCCTTTGTCCCTGTGCCAGTTGATTCAGCCGCTCGACGGCGCGGTCATTGTGACAACACCGCAAAAAGTGGCTGCGGTGGATGTTCGCAAGTCCATCAGCTTCTGCCGCAGGCTTTCGGTGCCGGTGCTGGGCGTGGTGGAAAACATGAGCGGCTTTGTCTGTCCCAAGTGCGGCGAGCTGACGCAAATCNNCATTGCGCAATCCGGTGATTCCGGCAAAGTATTCATTTATCATTCCTCGGAAACTCCGACGGGGAAGATTATGCAGGATATTATCGATCAAATCACCGAACCCGACAAAACAAAAAAATTAAACGCATAAGGAGAAAACACCATGAAAATTGCAATACCGTTAGCAGGAGGAAAGTTGACCATGCACTTCGGTCATTGTGCGAGCTTTGCCCTTGTCGAAGTAGATGACCAGACCAAGAAAATATTAAAACGCGAAGAATTAGCCGCGCCGCCGCATGAACCGGGGCTTTTACCACCTTGGTTGGCCGAGCGTGGTGTGAACATGATTATCGCGGGGGGCATGGGACAGCGAGCCCAGCAGTTGTTCGCCCAGCAGGGCATTCAGGTGGTGGTTGGCGCTTCCGCGGAGTCGCCGGAAAAGTTGATCGCAGACTTTTTTACCGGCACACTGGAAACCGGCGTCAACGCCTGTGATCATTGAGCAGGACGCATGACGATTGCGCTTAAATCAAAACGGCCTGAAAATAAGAGCTGCCGGTTGACGAAATACGTTCATGATTTATGTACCGGGCTTCCTGCTGGAATTTCTCGTTGGATTAAAATATTTATTATCCGGTAATCTCTAAACAAAAGGAGGGTATGAAAATGGCGGAAGCAGGATTAAAGATTGTGGAAAAGGTTGAGATTTTAACTTTACAGGATAATTANNGCCTCCATCCTGGCGGAACACGGCTTTTCAGCGCTGATCAAAACAACGGCGGGGGGCACAACACATACGCTGCTGTTTGATTTCGGGTTCTCTGAAAACGGTGCGGCACAAAACGCGGCAACCCTGGGCCTGGACATGACCGAGGTCGAGGCTGTGGCACTTTCACACGGACACAGCGACCACACGGGCGGTATGAATAAGATGGCGGCATTGATAGGGCGGACAAACATTCCTTTCGTTGCGCATCCGGCTGCCTTCCAGACGCCGCGCTATCTCAAATTCAGCGAAGAATTTAAAATCTATTTTCCTAAATTGACGCGTGACATGGTCCGGCAAGCGGGACTATCCTTAATCGAATCGGAAAAGCCCTACCTGATGCTTGATGACAACATTCTTTTTCTGGGCGGAATTCCACACACCACGGATTTTGAAAAAGGATGGCCCCTCCCTCATTGCCAGAAAGACGGCAAGGAAATATGGGATTCCATCGAAGACGACACATCCGTTGTCATGAATTTAAAGGACAAAGGCCTGATCATCCTTTCGGGATGCGCACATGCGGGAATTATCAATACAATCCAATATGCCATTGAAGTCACGGGGATAGAAAAAATTTACGCGGTCATGGGCGGATTCCATCTCTCTGGCCCGCTTTTTGAACCGATCATCGATCGCACCGCCGAAGAGCTGCAAAAATTCGCCCCGGCTTATGTGATTCCAACACACTGCACGGGACGAAAAGCGATTATGGAAATGGAAAAAAAGATGCCCCAACAGTTCATCCTGAACATGGCGGGAACAAAACTGACGTTTGCTTAAAAAAGGCTATGGGCCATGGGCTATAGGCTATCGCCTGTAGGGAAAAAACTGAAGCTATGAGTTACGAACCATGAGCCGCTATTCACTATTCACGATCCACTACGAAAGGAGATTGTATGACCAAAAAAGCATTTCAGGATTACTATCCGGAGGATTTGAGCCACTGTCACGGCTGCGGCCGCCTCAATGAAGAGGGCCTGCAAATTAAAAGCTACTGGGATGGTGAAGAATCCGTCTGTATTTACACGCCAAAACATTACCACACCGCCATTCCCGGTTATGTGTACGGCGGGCTCATTGCCTCACTGATCGATTGCCACTCGACGGGAACCGCCGCGGCGGCCAAGTATAAAGAGGAAAATCGCGCCATGGACACGCTTCCGCCACTTCGTTTTGTGACCGCTTCGCTGCATGTGGATTATCTGCTGCCGACGCCTTTGGGCGTGCCGCTGGAGATCCGGGGTAAAGTCAAAATGATCAAAGGACGCCGGGTTGTGGTCGAGTCCCGGCTTCTTGCAGAAGGAAAAATCTGTGCTCAGGGAGAGGTTGTCGCCGTGCAGATGCCGGAAAATATGAGGCCGGGAGAGTTGAAAAAATAGCGTTTAAAGAAAAAATCTACTGAAATTGATTTAGGTCAATGCGCGACCAACCGCCTGCTGCTACATCCTTATCCCAGGCGTTGTGACGATGCCGGCTGTGATGACGTTTACGAATCTGCATGGAAGAATGAAATGAAACGTCAGTATAATCAATCACATACGAAGGAGTTTTTATGCAACGAAGAAAAAGAATTATCGTCATCGGCGGATCGGCCGCCGGCCCCAAGTCGGCGGCCAAAGCCCGCAGAATCGACAATGACGCGGAAGTAATTATATTACAAAAAGAAGCGGATCTTTCGATGGCTTCCTGCGGCTATCCCTATTACGTGGGCGGTTTTTTTAACGATCGCAACCAGCTTTTGTGCACCCCGACGGGTGTGGTGCGAAATCCGATCTTTTACCTCAACGCCAAGGACATCGACGCGGAAGTTAACACGGAAGTCACGGGCATCGACACCAAAAATCATTCCGTCGCTTTCAAAAATCTTGCCACGGGTAAAACCGGAACACTGACATACGACAAACTGGTCATCGCCACAGGTGCCGTACCTCGCATGCCGCCGGTGCCGGGTGTGGAGCTTGACGGTATTACCACGCTGCAATCCATGAAAGACGCGGACTTTCTGCGCAAGATCCGCGACGAAGGCAAGATCAAAAAAGCTGTCGTGATCGGCGGAGGCCTGATCGGTATTGAAACCTGCGAAGCCTTGCAGCTGGCGGGCATTGAAATCACCGTCATCGAACTTTTGCCTCAACTGCTGACGTTTCTGGATTGGGAACTGGCGAAAATCGTGGAAAATCATGTTAAAAGCAAAGGGGCCAATGTCATCACCGAAAACGGCATCGCGGCTTTCCTGGGCGAAAACGGGAAACTGACAGCCGTTAAACTGCAAAACGGCACGGAGCTGCCCTGCGAACTGGCTGTCGTGGCCATTGGTGTGCGCCCCAATGTCAAGCTGGCCAAAGAGGCGGGGCTGAAAATCGGCAAACTTGGCGGAATTGACGTCAATGAGTACATGCAGACCTCCGATCCGGACATTTACGCCGTGGGCGACTGCGTGGAAACCGTCAACCGGATCACAGGCAAAAAAGTGCATGCACCTTACGGTGATCTGGCCAATCTCCAGGGCCGCGTAGCCGGAGAAAACGCCGCTTCGACCAACTGCGTCACCTTCCCGGGAACCATCCAAACCGGCATCTGCAAGGTGTTTGATTATGCAGCCGGTTCCACCGGACTTTCTGAAACCGTTGCCAAACGGCTGGGCTATTCAGACATCATGACCGTGATAAACGCCAGTCCCGACAAGCCGGGCTTCATGGAAGGCAAGCTCCTGATTACCAAGCTCATTGCGGAGCGGAAAACCGGCCGGATCTTAGGCGCACAGTGCATTGGTCCCGGCAATGTCGCCAAGCAGATAGCCCAGTGGGCTATGGCTATTCAAGGCAAGCTGACCGTCGAGGATCTGGTCAATGCCGACCTGCCTTACGCACCGCCTTTTTCGCTGGCCATCGACCACTTTGTCGCCACGGCTCATCTGATGCAAAACAAGATAAAAGGCCGGCTCAAAGGCATCAGCTGCAAAGAAGTGCGCGAAAAATTGCTGGCCGGAGAAAAGCCTTTCATCATCGACACAAGGGGCCCGGAGGAATTCGAAGAAATGAGGCTGGGAATCGGCGAGACCCTGATTCCGCTGGGCGCGATTCGTAAACGGCTTAAAGAATTGCCCGAAGACAAAAACAAAGAAATCATCTGCTATTGCAAGATAGCGCTGCGCGGCTATGAAGCGGCGCTCGCGCTCGAAGGCAATGGCTGGAAAAACGTCAAGGTGATGGAAGGCGGCATTATGGCTTGGCCGTATCCGAGGGAAAAATAAATGACAAAGAAACCCGAATCTGAAATTACCATTGCATCAGACACTGTTCTGCTCGACATTGTGTCGCGCTGGCCAGCAACGGAAACGGTGTTTCACCGTTATAATGAGAAAGCAGGTGTCTGTCTGTGCTGCACCTGCCTTTTCGATACAATCGAAGATGTCGCGTCCAGATTTTCTCTGGATTTGAAAGCATTCTTACACGATATTGAAAAAGCGGCGGCGGGCTAAAAATCCGCCGAAATAAACAAAGCGCAATACTTTAAATAGCAGGCAATATGGCGCAAAACTAAATAAGAAAGGAGGAGAATCAACATGCCGGAATTCGGAACGCCTTTTTCAGGAATGGCAAAGGACAGGAAGCTCACGAATGAGGAGCTTGTCAGAGCTATTCGATTCATGGTGGCGGCGGAGTATGAAGCCATTCAATTGTACATGCAACTTGCGGAATCAACCAACAACAAGCTCGCCATCGAAGTGCTCAAGGACATTGCCGACGAGGAACGCGTGCACGCCGGGGAGTTTTTAAGATTGCTCCGTGAACTCGCCCCCGATGAAGAAAAGTTTTATGCCGAAGGAGCAGAAGAAGTGGAGGAAGAAATTAAGAAGAGTAAGAAATCAAGAAAATAAAGCAAGCAAACAGGAACAATAACAGAAAGGAGGTAATAATTTATGGCTGAAGAAATCAAGGCCGGCTGCGCCAGACCCACCGGCGGACCGGTCGGTGAAAAACCTGAAGCGAAAAAAGAAACACCTCCACAATCACCGGCAAAGGAGGCTAGAAACATGGTTACTGTAGGAAAGAAGGCGCCGGACTTCACGGCGCCCGCGTATCATAAAGGCAAATTTGTCAATGTGCAACTATCCGAATTTCTTGGCAAATGGGTCGTTCTGTGTTTTTATCCGGGCGACTTCACTTTTGTCTGAGCAACCGAAATCTCGTCAGTCGGCGAGAAATATCCCGAATTCAAAAAATTGGGCGTTGAAGTTCTCTCCATGAGCGTGGACAGCGTTTTTGTCCACAAAATGTGGAACGACCATGAACTGTCCAAAATGGTGAAAGGCGGCATCCCTTTCCCGATGCTTTCCGAC
>DNYQ01000197.1:0-1607 GCA_003506745.1 Syntrophaceae bacterium | reverse complement strand
AAGGGCGCCGAGGCCACGCCTTCCGGATGGAAGCCCGGCAAACCCACCCTCAAGCCTGGTCCCGATCTGGTGGGAAAGGTCTGGGAAGTCTGGAAAACAAAATTGGCGTTTGATGATTAACCTTCCCTAACAAATAACCGGCGGGCGGTTCGATCGCGCCGCCCGCCGGTTGCATCCAATGCCTTGCCGGGAGGATCTCATGCCGTCGAAAAGAAAGCTTTGATGACCTTGATGAATTTGTCCGGGAAACGGACCGTTCCCCCGTCGATGGAGGCGCTTCAGCCCGCNNTCAAGGCTCTTTCCGGTTTTTGCCGAAGGCACTCCGGCTGCCTTCTTGTTTTTTAAAAGCTTTTTCATGGATTCCTTTCAGCCTTCGATGCCTTTATTTTACAGCATAAATTTTTTAATTCCAAGGGGATTTATCCATGCGCAGGATGAAAAACTATTTTGAAATTGATTCGTTATCCTGTCATGTTATGCTACTTAACACATCATTTATATCAGTCCGGTTGTTTCCGCGGAGTTGGCGAGCCATGCAGCATCGCCTCCGGAAAAGGCCAAAAAATGATATTGGAGGAAGGTTTAATGGTTAAAGTAACCGAAGAAGTTCAAGAAAGTCTGAAGAGTGCAAAAATTGCCTATCTTGCGACGGCGGCAAAGGACGGTACGCCCAATGTCGTGCCCATCGGGGCGCTCAAGTTCCTGGATGATGAGACGCTGCTTATCTCCGACCAGTTCTTCAAAAAGACACTCGCCAATCTGCGAGAGAACCCTAAAATCGCGCTGGCCTGGTGGGGAGAGAAAGGTGGCTTTCAGATCAAGGCGGATATTACCATCCATACGGACGGCGAGATTTTCCGGCAGGATGTCGAATGGGTGCAAGGGATCAAAGATACCCTGAAGCCGAAGTCGGCTGTTGTGGCAAAAATTACAGATGTGTATATCGTCAAAAGCGGCCCGGATGCGGGCAAGAAAATTCTTTAATCCCGCCGTTGCGGGACAAGCGTTAATTCTCCTCAAACTTGCTGCGATAGCATGACGTTCATTTCATACCGCCACAGCTTGCTGCAGGGGGTTGATCGGATAATCGGTTTCGGGTACGGTTGAGCGGCGGCAATATATTTTAGATGAGATGCAAGGAGTTGCCATATGGAACAAGAACACAAAGACGATGAACAAATCAAAAAGGAAATGATCGATCTGCTGATGGAGAAGATTACAGGCGGGCTTTCCGAAAAGGTTGTTGATTACGGGACCCATCCGAGAAATTACGGCAGTCTGGAGAAACCTGATGGCTATGCCAGAACCACCGGACCCTGCGGGGATACGATGGAAATGTATCTGAAGGTGAGAAACGATAAAATTGATGAGATCAGCTACACGACAGACGGTTGCATGACTTCGCATGCCGCGGGGACGGCCGCCACCGTCATGGTCAAGGGTAAAACGGTTCGGGAGTGCATCAATATCAATCAGAGTTCCATTCTGGAACATCTGGGCGGCATGCCGGAAGATTCAAAGCATTGCGCGCTGCTGGCCGCCAACACGTTTCATAAAGCCCTGCGCAACTATGCCATAGGGAGGAAAAGATAAATCCGTCATGAACG
>DNYQ01000011.1 GCA_003506745.1 Syntrophaceae bacterium | reverse complement strand
AAAATTCATCTACGGGAAGAAAGGGTTTTGGGGAATATCGATTTGTACAAGCCGCCAGGCTGAAGGGGATTGCTGTTTGGCTGCCCCCAGTTTAAGCAATAACTCATCCCGGATTAAGGCCATGCCCTTGAGTTGATGTAACCGTGCCCATAATCGTTTCAGCTGACGCCGTCGCATGGATCGTTCTTTGAGGATTCGGTCCTGACTTTGCGCCAGGATGTAAACCTCATCTTCTTGAGGCAGCAGTTTGACAGCCACGCCATCACGAACTTTTTGCCATGACCGTTGAGTCAGGTCTTTCTCGTAGCGATTCAGACGTCCTTTGGGAGTTCCCACCAGATCATAAACAGGCGGATCATTTTCACGCATTTCCTGCAACACCTCTTCCGTCGGAATGCCGCGATCCATGACCCCTATGCGCTCGGCTTTACCGTATTGTCCCTCGATCTTTTTCAAAAAGTCCCGCAGGGTCGTTTTGTCGGCGGTGTTGCCGGACATCACTTCATACGCCAGAGGGAAACCTTCCGGGGTGACGATTAGACCAATGACCACTTGAACACAGTCGAAACGCTTGTCGCGGCTGTAGCCGAACTTCCGCTTGTCGTCCTCCGGAAAGGGTGGATTGCTTTCAAAATAGGTGCTGGTCAGATCATACAAAAGGACATCAAATGTGGCATTGAATATGTCCTTCCAGTGTTGGGTTAAATGATCAAACAACGCCCGCTTATGTTCAAGCAGGTGATCCAGGCATTTGTATAGTTTATGGATTTCCACCAACTCAAAACCCGCTCCTAAAAGATCGGGCAACGCACAGCTATCGTACCAGTGACGATGGAAACGCCATTCACTCCCCGGATCGATCAGGCGATAACAACAAAGGGCCTGGACCATTAAATCCCAGTGTGTTCCTTTGCGGCTTGGCGGCAATCTTTCTGACCAGAACGTATCAAGTCCCAATTGCTTGTATAGCCAACAGGCCAACCAGCAGGCACCCCATTGTCGTGGACGGCGCAGTTCCACCTCCGTAAACCGTATCTGCACCACATCCTCGTCATTGATCTCGACCAGCCGATCATCGGGAAACAGCGCCATCGTCCTGGACGATGAACGTCCATCCTCGAACACTTCTACTGTCTTGCGCCACGATTCCCGCTGAGAGTCATTAATCTCACCCAGATACAGAACCTGACGCTGAACAACCTTGCCGTTGGATACACGGCGGTTTTCCACCACGCTCCCATAACGATGTGCCTTGCCATCTTTTTGGCGATTCGTGCATCGTAGAAACATAATGGGCGAAGATTACACTATCCTTCACATTATGAAAAGGAAGTAGGTCTTCACTACAGAGGCTTTTGCGTCTTCATCGTTTCATAAATACCTGATTATATTTGACCGGAATTTGCAAAATTTATGATTCAAAGGCTGAATCCGCTAAGTCGGGTTAGCGATTTCGCTTTTGAAATTTGATGGTAAAAAATCATTCAGGCATTGTGGCGAGCACATATCGGATTCCCAAACGAAGAGTAACGGCAGTTGACGAGGCGATAGAAGACAACGCAACGCGGAATCCATGGTTGATTTTTTCAAGGGTTTTAAAAAGCCGGCATATGGCGTCAGCATGTGTCAGGGGCGACAATCTTCACATAACGCCATCCCGTGTAAACCGCCACCAGAACAAACAGCCAGCGCAGAGGATCATCCGGGATGATTTGCGCAATGCTGGCGCCGGCAATGGTGCCCAGCATAATGCCCGGCACCATGCCGAAAAGAAGCCCTCCCGCCACATTGCCCAGTTTCCAGTGTGTGAAAGCGCCGACGAATCCGGTGGGGATCATGACCAGCAGAGCGGTTCCCTGAGCGACGTGCTGTGTAAAGCCCGCCAGCAGGATCATGGCAGGGACCATGATGGTGCCTCCGCCAATCCCCATGAGCCCGGAGAGAAATCCGGTGACGGCGCCCGTAACGGCCAGGGCGATGAACGGCGCGAAGCCCGGCAGGACGCCGATGATATCGGCAAGCAGGGGTTTCAGAAGCAAAAGAGCGGAGCAGAAAATCAAAAAAACGCCGAAAGTTTTTTTCAACTTCCAGTCGGGAAGCCGGTCGGCTAAATGCGCGCCGGCCGTCACCAGGAGCATGGCCGGCACAGCCAGTACGGCTGCGAATTTCCAATCAACCTGACCATGATAGCCGTAAGTGACGGCTCCGCTGATTCCCGTAAAAATCAACACCACCAGAGACGTGCCGTGCGCGCGGCATTGATCAAGCTTCAGCAGGCCCACCAGCAGGGGAACCATGATGATTCCGCCGCCCAGGCCGATCAGTCCGCCGAAGCACCCGGCGGCAAGGCCGATGCCAAAACTGATTAAATGATTTTTCATCCGCAATCTCCCGCAGTTATTGATGCACGCGCCCCCGCGCCAGCGAAGCAAATATTCCGCCCAGACAGGTTACGGCCAGAATTCCAAAAATGATTTTTGCGCTGATAATCAATAGCATGCTGTTTTCATGCGTAATCATCCGGTTGCCGATAATCCAGGCAAAAACCAGCATGGCAATACCCATGCTCAACATTTGCCCGACCATCCGCATGGTTGCCTGTGTCGCCGACGCGATACCGTAAAAATTTTTTTCCACGGAACTCATGACCGCATTGACGTTGGGCGAGGAAAACAGCGCAAAACCAATGCCCAGCGTAGCCAGACAGCTTACAATGTAATAAAGCGGGGTGTCCGAAGCAATAAAGATCAGTCCGCAAAGGCCGATAACCGTCAGCGACATGCCGGCAGAGGAAATCATCCGGGGTTCATAGCGGTCGGACAGCCGTCCGGCCAGCGGTGAAAAGACCGCCTGCAGCAGGGGTTCGATGACCAATACACAACCCGTCTGCGAAGGCGTCAGCAGTTTGACATGNNGCATGTTGATGAGCGGGGAACGGTTTTTCATCTGCTGGCGGACGAAAAAGATGAAACAGATTGAACCGGCGGCGATCAACATGCCGCCTTGGTAAGAGGGGAGTTGTGAAAAACCGTACATCAGGGCAAACAGCGCTGTCGCATACAGGAGGGACCCGGTCAGATCGAAACGCTCACCGCGCGCGGCGGACGGCTTTTCTTTGGTCATACAGGCGGCAAACGAGGCGGCTGCGACGCCCAGGGCGGCGTTAACGATAAAGATGGTTTTCCATCCCAAATGCTGGGTGAGCAGCCCTCCGATAAAGGGGCCGCAGGTCAGGCCGATGTAAACGGCGGCAATGTTGATTCCCAGTATCTTGCCGCGTTCGTTTGAGGGATAGGCGGAAATCAGCAAGGCTGTGCCGGTGCTGAAGATCATCGCCCCGCCAATGCCCTGAATAGCGCGCATGGCGATAAAGATGCCTTCCGTCCCCGACCAGATGCAAAAAAGCGATGATAAGGCAAAAATCAGCGATCCGGAAAGAAAGAATATACGCCGGCCGTAAATATCGGCCAACCGACCTATCGGTACCAGCATGATCGCTGCAGCCAGGAGGAACGATGAGGCCACCCAGCTTAAGGCCAGGGCACTCATCGAAAAATCGCGGGCAATCACCGGCAGGGCCACGTTGACGGATGAACCCATGAAAGGCGTCGTAAAGGAACTGATCGTGGTGGCCAGAAGGACGATAGGAAATTTTCTTTTTAGGGTCATGCGGTCACATCAAGACTAGAGGAAATTCTCATTTCCGGGGAAATATTTTATGGCGGAGCGCGGGGAAACCGTCTTTGCCGCAGGCCATCGTCAACGTCAGAGGCATGACTTTACTCGACTGTTTCAGCATTTTTTCGGAAAGTTTGCGGATGTCCCATTGGGCGTGCGCGTCGACTCTCATCCGAGACAGATGATAGAGCTCCCGGGCGTTTAATTTCATTAGTACTCTCTTGCGGTGAGCATTTGTCAACACATAGACAGCCGCGAGCGGCAGTTTCTTTTGAATTTGGAAATAAGCGTCATTGGTCCGGCGCATGATCTCCTTAAATTCTTTTTGCTTGCCGATGGCGCGAATGGCCGGCGGAACGGTGACGCCCAGGGCCGGATCGTAATCCTGACTGATGATGGTGGACATGCGGTGACGCTTGAGCTGCGCAAAACAGCTTGCGCTCACGGTCAGCTCGAATTGCAGGTCAACATTTTCGAGTTCCCGCAGGACCGCGTCATAGGCCTGAATATTTTCAAAGACGGTTTTGAACAGGGCTTTTGCGTCGCGAAGATCCATCCGTTTGGCCTGTTTCAGACAATGATCGTAATTCCAGACGGATGAGGCAAAGAGCAATGCGGCCAAGGCCTTTGTATCGGCGTCGGGTGTGGACCAAAGCAGGCGGACGCCTTCCGGCGGCAGGTTCTTCTTTTCAGGTGCGTATGTTTTGCAAAACTCGCGCAGATTCCGGCGCGTCAGAAGGTCATAGTCCGTCGCCTGTGTGTAGCGAATGAGCGACGGCGCAATATCCCTGGTGGCGGCATAAAGCTTTTCACTGTAGAGGCGAGCCTCCGCCAGCGGCGAAGCGGCCAGTCTGCGCAGCATCAGTTCCAGGTTGCGGGCGTTGATCGTCATGCCCAGTTGCGTCTCGGTGGCCAGCGCTATGGCATACCGTGCATCTTCCTTGGCCCAGCCTTCGAGCAGCGATTTGTTGGCCGGATTCTCCGCGAGAGCTCTGTTTTGCTCGAACACATAAGGCCGCAGCTGTTCGTAAAGCTCGCGATAAAAATCGTTTTGCNNGTGTAGGAACACAGGCGAAACTTTTCAATTTCTTCCACAAGCAGGCGGGAAACGCCGATGACGTCAATATTAAATACCGCGTGCTCGGCAACCGAGCTGTGCCCCATTTCAAAAACGATGTTGCGGTTGGATTTGCGGGCCTTGTCCACTTCGGCCAGAGCGTCGGCGCGCAGTTCGTCAACGGGCTTGGGACTGCGGCTGATGCGCGCGTAGGCGGCAGATATCGTTTCCGGCGTGATATCCTGTTTGATCGCGCTTTTTTCCCGGAGTTCACGAATCAGATTGTAATCAACATTGAACCCGGCAAGAAGAATTTTCATTTTTGATCATTCCCCGAGACAGGGGGTTGCAACCACCGCTAAAGGGTGGCAAGCCCCCTTTTTCTAATCTCTTGTTACAGTCGAACCATTTCGACGCGCGGAAGCGTCCTTCCGAGAAAACGTTCGCCGATGGTCTGAAAACGATACGGCACGTCGCTTACGTAAAAAAGATATTCGGGCGGCCGGCGTTTCGTATTGCCCAGATTTTCACGGTTAATCAGATCGGCGGCGATTTCCGCCATGGCTTCCGCCGAATCGATCAGCCGGATCTGTTTTCCCGTGATATCCTGAAAAAGCGGCTTCAAAAGCGGATAATGCGTGCAGCCCAGCACCAGGGCATCAATGTTTTCGGCCATGACCGGCTTTAAGTATTCCTCGGCGACCAGCCTCGTGGCGGCATGATCAAACCAGCCTTCCTCCACCAGCGGAACAAACAAAGG
>DNYQ01000224.1 GCA_003506745.1 Syntrophaceae bacterium | reverse complement strand
ATCCAGAAATTTTCGTTGCGGATCAGGAAAATGCCGCCCAGGATAATCAGGTTTCCCAAAATCAGATAGTTCATCAGGTTGCCCCAGAGCGCCCCGGGAAAAAGGATTCCGGGTTTTTGGAAAAAACCGCCTGGAAAGCGAAGCAAGTTCACCGTAAGAATAACCATCAATGCCGGCATAATCATAAACGTGGCCGCCGGCGCGGCCTGCGGGAGATAAAGGCCCAGCAAAACAGCGGCAATAAAAAGCAACTGGGAAACCGATGCAAATATTTTGACAATCGACATCATGCTTCACCTTTGCCCGGCGGAAATCTTCTTCGCTGTAAAAACCAGCAGGAGAAAGCAGATATTAAACAGGACAATCATGGCGCCGGCCGGCAAATTCAATAAAAAAGCAAAGATAATGCCGCACAGGACCGCCCCAACGGCGAACCCGGCAGCCGCCAGCATCGTGGTTCGAAAACCGACGGACAACTGCAGAGCGGTTAGCGCAGGCAGAATCAGCAGCGCCGAAACCAGCATAATCCCGGCGACTTTCATAGCCAGAACAGCCGCAATGGCTGTCAGCAGAAAGAGCATCACGTTGATCCGTCCGGTATTGATGCCCATACTCCTGGCCAGTTCCTGATCAAAGGTCACGGCAAACAGATCGTCGTAGAAGCGGATCACCACCGCCACGACAACAATGAAAACGACAAAGGAAAGGAGCAGTTCGGTATTGTTCACCGTCAGAATGTTTCCAAAAAGATAGCTGAACAAGTCAACATTGAAGCCGCCGGACAGGCTGACCAGAATAATGCCGGTTGCAATTCCCAGGGAAGAAACGATGCCGATGGCCGCATCGGCATTGATCTTTTTCGACGACGTCAACTTATAAATGGCCAGAGAGGAAAGAATCACCAGCGGCAGCGCCGCCACCGTGATGTAAAAAGGGCTGACGCCGATTAAAAGCACAACGGCAACACTGCCGAAGGTGCTGTGGGCAAGACCGTCACCGATCAAAGCAAAACGGCGCAGGACGAGAAACAGGCCTAAAAGCGCCGACACGACGGCGATCAGAATCCCCGCCAGCAGCGCCCGTTGAACAAATCCATAATGGAATATTTCCATCAAATCCGTCATCCACCGCTCCTCGTCTGATCGTGCTGGTGACAGATGATGTGCTGACTTTCCGGACCGAAAAATCCGGTCATGTCCTGTGAAGCGCAGAAGTCCTTGAACGTTCCTGAAAAGACGACTTTCTTGTCCAGATAAAGAAGATTTTGCGCGTATTGACCGACAACCCCGCTGTCATGGGTGACCAGAATAACCGTTGTGCCGTCCGTCCGGCTCAACGTCTGCGTCAGCGAATAGAAAATTCCCCGCGTTTCGGGATCCAGCGCGGTGGTCGGTTCGTCAAAGATCAGCANNGTTGCGGCGTCTTTTTTCGGCAAACCCATTTGAACGATTTCTCCCACCGTGCCGGGAAAATGCGCATTCAAACCGCTGAGCCGCTGCGGCAGATATCCGATTTTATCCCACCCGCGGAAAGATCCTATGGGCCTGCCGAACAGCTCCACCCTGCCCTGTTCGGGCTTCAAAATGCCCAGAATATTTTTAATCAGGGTGCTTTTGCCCGAACCATTGGGGCCCACAATGGCCAGATAGTCCCCCTTTTCCACGGTGAAGGTGATGTTGCTGATCACATCCACACCGTTGTAGCGGAAGGTTAAATCATTGACGCGAACTATGGGCATTGCATTCCTTTTTTAAGATTGACCAGATTTTTTTCCATCAGCATAATGAATGATACGCCTTCCTGTAAATCTTTTTTACTGATGTCGTGTCCATTGCTGAGCTTCAGCAGCCCGGCGCCTGTTTCCGAGGCGATCGTTCTGGCCAGTTTCGGCGCAAACAAATCTTCATAATAAATATAGGCCAGCTTTTGCGCCTTGACTTGTTCGATCAGATCCACCATCTGTTGGGGCGACGGCTCCGCATCCGCCGACATATTGTAGGCCGACCGGTAGTGCAATTGGTATCGGTTCGCCAGATAAGCAAAGGCCCAGTGTCCGGCGTGCAGAATCGTTCTCGTTTTGCAGTTGGACAGCGCCCCGCGATACCTGATATCCAGCTCCGTCAGTTTCCGTTTATAGTCCCCGGCGTTTTGCAGATAGATTTCGCTGTTTTGCGGATCCCGGTTGATAAAAGCCGTCGCAATGTTATCAATCATTTTCTGCGCATTGGCAAAGTCCAGCCAGATATGCGGATCAAACCGCGACGTATGGTCCGGATCATTTTCATGCTGCAAAGACGAAGGGCCGGAATCCCGGTCCTGGGACAGAGGCAAAGGCAGCAAGGCGGCGCCTTGTCCGGTTTCCACCGCCAGCATGTTGGTCTTTTCAGAGGCGACATTGATAATTTTGTAGGCCCACTGTTCCATTTCAAAACTGGTGAAAAGGAAAATATCCGCTTTGCTGACCCTGACAATATCGTTGGGCTTCAATTCATAATGATGAGCGTCCGATGCAGGCGGCAGCAGCATGGTCACCGCAACTTTGTCCCCGCCTATCTCACGGGCAAAGTCATACAGGGGGAAAGTTGTGGCAATTACTTTCAGCCGGCTGTCTTTCCTGGCCGGTTCCTCCGCCTGTCCGCAGGATAGAATGAATGTCAGACCCATCAGAAAAACAAGCAATATCTTTTTTCTAAACAAGATCATCGACCTTTCTTGGCCGGTCGGCTTTGACCGGCGCATGGCATCAGTACACCCATCCCCAGAAACCGAGCGCCAGGATGTTCATGATCACCGGCACGGCGTAAATGACACCTACCGCCGTCAATTTAGCCTTCATGCTTTTGAGGCTGATGACCAGAATGGCAAAACAGTCTCCGGTCTTCCTCGCCTCTTTTATTTCACGGGTATAAACATAAAAGACAATCGCCATCAGAGGGATCACATACCCTTGAATCATGGAAAGATCGCGCAAACCCCATAACGCCTGTTGGGTTGCTTCGGTCATGGAAACCTCCTTGTAAAATTAAAATGGTAAACAAAGCTTCAGAACTTCGATTAACCTATTCGGGCAATTTAATCTTCTGCCCCAAACATAACACATCGTCTTTCATCATATGGTTCAGGCGCCGCAGTTCATCAACGGTCATGGAGCTGCTTTTCGCCAGAGAAAACAGCGTATCGCCTTTTTTAACCGTATATTTTTTCAGACGCCTGTTGCCGGCCGTTTCAGTCTGGGCAACCGGAACAAGAATTTTCCGTCCGACATGGAGCGAATCACTGATTTTCATCTGATTCAACTTTAAAAGCATGGCCAGACTGGTTTCGTGCTGTCTGGCTATCGCATTCAAATTGTCGCCGCGCTTCACGCGATAGGTTGTTGTTTTCACCGGACGGTTGGCATCGACCGTTTTTTTTGACGCAAAAAAGGCGCTGTCTTTGGTCTTATCTGCGTCATCAGCCGACTTGGCGGCCGTCGGTCCGGAAAAATAATTGGAAACGGACAGAGCCACCGCTGAAGCCATGGCTTTCCGAAATTTGCCTGTCTTCAACAGCTGCTCCTCTTCTGCATTGGAGAGGTAAGCCGTCTCCAGCAAAACAGCGGGCGTATCCAGCAGTTTCAACACCCGGAAAGGCGCCTCATGAAAAGTGGGATACTTCAGGCACTGCACCCGGCCGATCTGATCCAGCAAATCGGCGGCATAGGTTTTCGACAGGTTGATGGTGTTGGTCTGAAACATATTCAGGATAATTTCATCGGATTGATTATTGCCTTCACCGTTGGGAACGCCGCCGATGATATCGGAGAGGTTTTCATTGTTGGCCAAAAGCTTTGCCGCTTCATTGCTGGCGGCGCCCGTGGACAGGCAGTAGACGGAGCTGCCCTGGGCCTGGCGATTTCTGGCCGCGTCGGCATGGACGCTGATAAAGAGGCTGGCGCCGGTCTTTCGGGCCACGTTCAGACGCTCTTTGAAAGACACATAGTAATCTCCGTTGCGGGTCAACACCGCGCGATATCCGGGCATTTTATCAAT
>DNYQ01000122.1 GCA_003506745.1 Syntrophaceae bacterium | reverse complement strand
ATTCAGCCCGGCAGCTATGCAGACCTGAAGGCGATCACCGGTTTTGCTCTGGAAAATAAAATCGATTTCGCCGTCATCGGACCGGAGGACCCGCTGAACAACGGTGTTGTCGATGCGCTGGCCGCCTGCGGCATCCCCTCGGTCGGCCCCAACAAAAGTCTGGCACGCCTGGAAACGTCCAAATCGTTCACCCGGAACCTGGTGAGTAAATACAACATCCCCGGCAATCCGCAGTTTAAAGTATTTACCGCCATGGACGGCGTGGAAGATTTTCTCAATGAACTGGAAGGCATCGTGCTCAAGCCGGACGGACTCACCGGCGGCAAGGGCGTTCTGGTGCAGGGCGATCATTTTGCCACAAAGGCGGAAGCCCTGAAATTATGCGGACAGATCCTGAAGGAAAGCTCCTCCGTGATTATTGAAGAAAAATTCGACGGCGAGGAATTTTCGCTGCAATGCCTGTGCGACGGTAAAACGGTTGTGGGCACACCGCTGGTTCAGGACCACAAAAGGCGGTTTGACGGAGACTGCGGCCCCAATACCGGCGGCATGGGCTCCTATTCCCTTCCCGATCACTCCCTGCCCTTTTTAAAGCCGTCGGATATCGAAGAAGGCCTGGAAATCACCAGGCAGGTCGCCGCGGCGCTTTTAAAAGAAACAGGCAGCCCTTACAAGGGGGTCATGTACGGCGGCTTCATCGCCACGAAAAACGGCGCGAAGCTTCTGGAATACAACGCCCGCTTCGGCGATCCGGAAGCCATGAACATTTTGCCGCTTTTGAAAACGGATTTTCTGGAGGTCTGCCGGCACATCATTGACGGCACGCTGGACAAATTGAAAATTGAATTTGAGCCGAAAGCAACCGTCTGCAAATACATTGTCCCGAAAGGCTATGGCCTGCCCGCCGATCATCCCGACGCGTCATCGTCGAAAGCGAAGATAGCCGTGGGCGACGTGGGTGCGGCCAGACTTTACTATTCATCCGTGGATAAAAGAGAGGACGGCTTGTATTTGAGTTCGTCGCGCGCCATCGGCATTGTCGGCATTGCCGATACACTGGACGCCGCCCGCAAGATTGCTGAAGAAGGCGTCAAGGCTGTGAAAGGCCCCGTGGCCTACCGCGAAGATATCGGCACACAGGCACTCATCCAAAAACGAATCGACCACATGAAGAAGATCAGAAACTTGTTCTAGTGGTGAAACAGCCTCAGGCCGCAAAAGGCCATGACAATGCCGTATTTGTTGCAGGTGTCAATTACCTGCTGGTCGCGGATGGAACCGCCGGTCTCGACAATGGCGGTCACGCCGCTACGGTGCGCGCGCTCAATGTTGTCGCCGAAGGGGAAAAACGCGTCGCTGCCCAGACAAACGCCGGTAACTTTGCTCAACCATGCCTTCTTCTCGTCTGAAGTCAGCGGCTCGGGCTGCCGGGTGAAGGTTTCGGCCCACACGTCGTCACCGATCACGTCCTCCGGGGTATCGCCGAGATAAACGTCGATGGCGTTGTCACGGTTGGGCTTGGCAACATCAACGCGGAAAGGCAGATCCAGCACTTTAGGCATATGGCGCAGCTGCCAGTTGTCGGCCTTCTGGCCGGCCAGGCGGGTACAGTGAATGCGGCTCTGCTGGCCGGCGCCCACGCCGATGACCTGTCCGTCCTGCACGAAGCAGACGCTGTTGGACTGCGTGTATTTAAGGGTGATGAGCGCCAGCACCAGGTCACGCTTCTGCGCGTCGGAAAGCGTCTTGTTTTCTGTCACGATGTTTNNGTAACTTCATTCTTGATGATTTTCGCCGTGGATACGTCGCACACGTCGGAAAGCGCGATCCAGTCGCCGAAGCTGCTCATGCGGTCGGCGCCGCGGGCGCGCGCATAAGCCGAGGCAAGCGCCGACAGCTGCATGGCGGGATCGATGTGATACATTTTGCGCAGAACATCGTCCAGCGGAAATCCCAGGGCGGCGCCGGCGGGGGAGACGTGTTTAAAAGACGCAGCGGCCACCATGCCGGTATTTTCTTTGAGCTCCGAGACGAGCTGCCAGCTGTTGAACGCATCCAAAAAGTTGATGTAACCGGGCTTGCCGTTTAAAACGACAACCGGCAGATTGCCGCCTTCCGCCATGAAAATCCGGGCGGGCTTCTGGTTGGGGTTGCAGCCGTATTTNNTTTGCCTGCGTATTCATTGGGGTCTTCCTCGTCGATGGCCACGCCAATCGGTTCGCCTGAAAAACTGGGAATCGGATTGCCGTTGCACTTGTAGGTGCTGATAAAGTGTCCCTCGCCGGCCATAGGCTGTGAATAATCAAAAGTATAGCGCTGAACACTGTTTTCGTTCCCGTCGTCGCTTTTTAAAATGCTGAGCTTATAGCCGCCCGTGCGCATATCCACCACGCCGGAAATGCGGGGTGTCCAGTTGGGCCTGTCGTCCTCAAAGGTGCGGGTGTCAAGCGCCGCTTCAAAGTTGTAACCGGGAAAATCGTTGCGGGTCATGAAGTCATAGATGGTGTTGGTCTGATCGCCGTTGGTGACAATCGTTGTTTGTTCGAAAGTCAGGACGGGGTTGTATATAATCAGGTGCGGGTCCGTCATCTTGGAAGGGTCGGAAGCCTTTGTGCGGATTCCGCCGTCAATGGAATCAAAGACGCGGTTGCGGCTGTTGACGCTGCGCCCCATGATGAAGTAGGCCATCATAACTTTCTTGCCGCCGGGCGCTTTCCCGATGCAGATGCCGCGGCCCGGATACTTGTTTCCAGCCAGATATTCGTATAAGTTCTCTTTCATTTTTCACTTTTCTCCTTGATGATGAATCCGATGTTAATTTTTTGTGGCCGGAGTATATGAAGAGAAGATTCATATGTCAATCGGATTTGGCCAAAATATGATTTTTCACAATAAAAGTGATGATTTGATGATTTTTGCCGGGGATGCATCGAGCGTATTAAGAATCAAGAATGTTACATTAACTTGGAAAATATGAAGAATGACATTTAAGGAATACCATCACTGGCAAAAACCATCATCGGTGTTTAATTTTCAGCTCCTGGCAAATCTTGCACCTACGAGTCAATATTAAGCTGAAACTGGGAATACTGAAAATTACCAATTGAAAGAGAGCAACGCTGAGCTGCGCCTCATGCTATTATCTGTCCGCACTAGTGATTTGTTGGTGCCCTAACTTCTGTTGCCAACACTAAACGCTAAATCCATGCTGGCTGCAAACTCAGGAAATCCACCATTTGCTGGATGCCTTACTCTAACCGGTTTGTGGTCGAGCTTTCGTAACGAATTATGAGCCGAGTTACCAACCGCCAATATGTTTTTTGGCTTAACGATTGATATTATAGCATCAAGTGCCGGAAAGAACTGGTGGAGCTCCAAGTCGGTTGGTGTGCGAACTGAGAGACGATCGTTCGTAAGATGAGGGTGAAGCGGGACAGCATCCCACACAAGAAACCGGGGATGATACTGCCTCATTACTTTCCAGAACATTGTGGACGATGCCGACACGAAGGGCGCCTTTCGAATTTTATTGAGCTTAGGATCTGCACAACTTGAACGTTGGCCTGTAAACGGAAGAGAAGCCTGCACGAGTTGACGCTCACCGACAAACGCTATACCAGAAAATCGACATCCCCAGGGGCCAGCCGCTTCGCCAACAACAAGAACTTCCGCTGACTTAATGACGCTAAGAACATATGAGATCAGGTTGTTCTGTCGAATTATCGGTGCCTTTTGGGAATCAACGTCCTGCCATGTATCACGATACTGATTGAATAATACATCTGTAGACGGAATATTGAATATCAATTCTCTTATGGCCGCTTCTGCTGAATGTGTAAGAGTTCCAGTTAATTAATTATCTCCTAGCGCTAACAAAAAGCTCAGCCGGAGTGGCCAACGGGGCGCGATCGGCTGTTTCGTTTTTACGTCTATTGCTGAGAATACTCCATCCAACGGCATAATTATTTTAACATGCCATTCTTCGTAAACAACCAATTATTCAGCTTTTCCTTTCATTTTTATTTTCCATTACCCAGACAATCTCCATCTTGTCCTTTGGAATATCCTCGTATGAATTAATCAAATCAATCATGACCCTCTCTTTCATATTTGGCCATTCTTTAGTCCAATCCAGCCACCTAAG
>DNYQ01000084.1 GCA_003506745.1 Syntrophaceae bacterium | reverse complement strand
CAAGGGATCAGGAAATCTGATCTTGGCGCAGATTTATCCGTCTTTGCTGATTGCGACATTCTGGTAACTCATGTGCCCCCGTTTAAAACAAAAACCTCCCAATCAGTCGTTGGGCGTGTAAAAAAGGATTGGGGCGACAAAATTTTGTATGATGCCTTAAAGAAACATCTTCTCCGGCCGCGCTATTTGCTCTGCGGACACGTTGAAGATCCTGTCGCGATAAGGGATTGCCTTTTTGGTGTCGAGATTGTCAATCCTGGCACAAAGCATAATTCTTCTGTGCCCAACCATGAAATCATTGCTATTGAAAACTAATCACCGCTATCATGCATCTGTCTGTCTCCAAGGTTCGCTCCTGTGCCGCGTCCCTTCCAACAGCCGGTTAGGCCTGTAGTTACTCTCTTTCAATTGGTAATTTTCAGTATTCCCAGATCCAGGAATCTATTGACTGGTAGGTGATGCCATTGCCAATGACAAAACCTGATTGGACAGCACTTGTCAGGACGCAGAACACATCAAGAGTCATTAGTTTGTGATCTTCCACTTTCAATTTATATCAACGCCATTACGATTCCAAAGGATAACGAGGCGGTGAAGAAGATGTGCCGGTAACGTGTTTTGCATGCGATGAGAACGCCGGCGATGAAGCCGGCAAAGTCGGCCGAAGAAAACGAAATGGCGTTATACCCGTCCGTACTTGTCTTCCAGTCTTTCGATATCATCCTCGCCGAAGTACGTCCCGGTCTGGACTTCGATGATGACCAGATCGGCCGTCGATGTATTTTCCAGGCGATGCGTCGCGCCCTGCGGGATATCCACGGCTTTGCCGTCCGTAAGGGAAATCGCTTTGCCGTCAATGGTGGCCACACCGGCGCCGGAAACGGCATACCAGTGTTCCGCCCGCTTTTTGTGGCGCTGCAGACTCAGAGAAGCGCCCGGCACTACCACAATTCTTTTTACTTTGTGATCTGAAGCATCGGACAAAATCTGATAGTAGCCCCAGGGGCGAAGATTTTTTTCTTCCATTGATTTTCACTCACCATTCTTTTGCATATTTTCCTATCACAATCGCGAATGAATGAAAAGCCGCGCTTTTCTCGTCGCTCGTATCTCGCTGCGCCATCCGTATGGGTGGTATCTCGTGAAGCCGTAGGGAACGGTTTCAAACCGTTCCCTACGTTTACCACCGAACCACACAGTTGTCCTTTTGTCCCTTGAACCTTGAACCCTTAATATCGAACCTCTTCCTTTTATTCCCTCAATATGGTAGGTTGCAAAACCATAAGAGTTATGGACATTAAATATTCACTAAAGCGCAGCAGAAAAAGAAAGAAAACGATATCGTTGCAAATCGGCGATAACTCGGNNTTTGAACCACTGGAAAACGTCGGCGTTCTTTTCCGGAATAACCGCTTTTTTCTAAACTGTCCCGAAGGCAGGGACATGAGAAAATTCTACCTTATTTCCTGGTATAAGAAAAAAGCGCGGCAACATCTCAAAGAACGGGTTGATTTTTTCGAAAGCATGCTTAAACTTACGTCCAGCGGTGTTCGGATAACATCGGCCGAAAGGCGCTGGGGATCCTGCTCGGAAGATAACCATTTGGCCTTCAGCTTTCGTCTGATCATGGCGCCGCCTGAGGTCATTGATTATGTTGTTGTCCATGAGTTGATGCACATCCGGGAGAAAAATCATTCTTCAAAATTCTGGAACTTAGTGCTAAACGTGATTCCGGATTACCGGGCCCATCGATGCTGGCTTCGCGACAATCAGCGCCATTTGAATCTTTGAGCATCTGACACGAAAGGATTTCAATAGCTTATTTTATGGATATTATCGAAACCATTGGCCTGAAGCACCGGCCGTTTCTGTCTGAACGCTTCCGGCAAATGCATTTGAATATTTCCGACTATACGTTTGCCAACCTCTATCTGTTCCGCAATGTAAGCCATTATAATATACTGACGAAAGATTGCGGCACGTTCATTTCGGCCTACAACCGTCAGGACCAGAATTACATCATGCCTTTGGATAGCCCGCAAAACTGCTCTCCGGACACGCTCAGGCATTTGGCGAATGACGGCGGTTTTTTCTTTCCCATCCCCGAAGCGTGGCTGCCTTTTTTCCCTGAAAATGAATTTTCCATCACATTTGATGACGGCGAATCAGATTATATTTACCTGACTTCGAACATGGCGTCATTTGCCGGAAAACAATATACGCGCCATCGCAATCATCTGAATCAGTTCTTCGGCGCATACCGTCCGTTGGATCAAGCCCTTAACGCGGATAATGTTCAGGATGCCGCGGCCGTCCTGCAGCACTGGCAGGAAGAATCCCTGCTGGCCGAAAATAAAACGGATTATTCGGTTTGTATGGAGGCCCTGCAAAAATTCTCAGAGCTTGCGCTGTGGGGCACACTATATTACATTGAAGGCAAACCGGCCGGTTTCATCGTCGGGGAGGCATTGAGTAAGGATACTTTCTGTCTGCACTTTGCCAAGGGTTCTAAAAAATATCACGGCATTTATGAGTTTATGTTCAATGACACGGCCATCAAATTGCAATCGCAATATCAATATCTGAATCTGGAAGAGGACATGGGCAACGGCAATTTACGGCGAACTAAAAAGTCGTATGGGCCGGAACGGATTTTGAAAAAATATCGCGTCAGACTAAAGCGCTGACACCGGGATGACGGATTCATGACAAACCCAGAAAACATCACCAACTTATACGAAGGGGATCAGGGCATCATTCATTCGATTGACGGCGGTTCCGCCCTGATCAGCCGACTGGCCGGCATGGGCATCGTCACGGGTGTGCGATTCCGCGTCGCCCAGACGGGCGGCGGGTCGATCGTGATTCAGGTATCCGGAACGCGCATTGCTCTGGGCCGGGGAGAAGCAACGAAGATTTCCGTCTATAAAATTGCTCCGGACGACACGGTTTGTTTGCAGCCCATTGACAAAGAAATATCCGTCGCCCTGGTCGGCCAGCCCAACGTCGGCAAGTCCACGCTGTTTAATATTCTCACGGGACTTTCCCAGCATGTCGGCAACTGGCCTGGGAAAACCGTGGAAAAGAAAGAAGGAGAGCACCGGCGGGATAATGTCCTGATCCGGATGGTTGATCTGCCGGGCACTTACAGTCTGACCGCTTTTTCGGAAGAAGAAAGGGTGACGCGCGAGTTCATTATTCGGGAAAAACCGGACCTGGTGGTGCTGGTCGTCAATGCGGCAGCCCTGGAGCGCAGTCTCTATCTCCTGTCGGAAGTTCTGCTGCTCAACCGTCCCGTCATGGTCGCCGTCAACATGCTGGACGTCGCTTCCGGACAGGGCATGCAGATTGATACGAAAGCCCTCGAAGACGCGCTGGGCCTTCCCGTTATTCCCATGATCGCCAAAAGAAACAGCGGCATCAAGGAGCTGGTGGACCAGATGGCCGCCTTTGCCGAAGGCAAAATCAAAATCACCCCCGATTTGCCGGAAGTTTCCGTTGATCACTTGCCCATTTATCAGCAGATCCTGAAGGAAGTTCGTCCATGGATTACCGAACCCTTCACCGCGGAATGGACAGCCGTTAAAATCATGGAGGGGGACCCGGAAGCTTCGGCGTTGATTGAACAGCGCGACGATAAAACGGCATGGAATAAGATACAGATGCTTTTAAGCAAGCATGAAGACGCGCTGCACGCCGTCGTTAACGGCCGTTATGACTGGATTGAAAAGATGACGCGCGCGGCGGTATCGCACTTCAAAATGGGGCAGGTCGTCCTCACCGACCGGATCGACCACGTCCTGACACGCCCCATTTTCGGCATTCCTATTTTACTGGCCGTCATGGCCGTGGTTTTCTTTCTGACCTACAGCGTGGGCGTGCCGCTGCAAAACCTGATGAATGACGCTATCCGGCACATGGCTCATTCTATGGAACCTGCCCTTGCCGCCTGGCCGACCTGGCTTCAGGGACTTCTGCAAAACGGCGTCATCGGCGGCGTCGGCTCCGTGCTCAGCTTTCTGCCCATTTTGCTGATCTTCTTCGCCATGATGGCGTTTTTGGAAGACGTGGGCTACATGGCGCGGGCCGCGTTTGTCATGGACAGGATTATGCATCTGGTCGGCCTGCACGGTAAAAGTTTCATCCCCCTGTGC
>DNYQ01000013.1 GCA_003506745.1 Syntrophaceae bacterium | reverse complement strand
CGGTAAACTTTAACCACGGCTCATTAAAATAGGTGCATAATTTGTCCGTTCCTGATGTCCAGATCAGGGCCAGGCCGGTATTGGCCAAATTGCGGTATTGGACTTCTTTTTCCAGCAACGCCTGCTCTTTGCGCTTGCGGTCGGTTATGTCGCGAATGATCATGCCTGTGCGGATCTGGTTATCCTGATCCTGAAAGATTGCCGTGGATATTTCTCCTGAAAACTTCGATCCGTCATGGCGCAGAAATGTCAACTCACCGGCGAATTTACCCGTCCGGGTCCGTTCCTCCAGAGCCTTGGCCCATCGCGGATCCGTGTTGTCCATGATTCCCATGCGTCCTACGGTTTTGATTTCTTCCTCGCTTCTGCCGAAAATGCTGCAGGCGGCGGGATTAGCGGCCAGAATTCGTCCGTCGGGCGCTGTCAGCAAAATAGCGTCGAGACTGGCGTCAAACAGGAGCCGGTAACGTTCCTCGCTTTTACCAAGCACCGCCGCCGCCTGTGTTGTTGAAAGATGGTCCGAAAGAATGGTGCCGGCCAGGATCGTCGCCAGCGGATACAAAAGGAGTATGGGCAGACCAAGACGCTTGAAGGTTACAAAGTCAACACCCGCGGGGAGCGTAAACATCAGGGACACCATGACGGCATGGACAATCAGACCCATCCCGAAGAGAAGAGCCGTGGACGGCGGTTGAATGGAAGGCTTGCAGCGGTAATAGGCAGCCAGGCCGATGGCCGACGACGAAAGAATCGTCGAAACGCCCATGACCAGTCCTGCGCCGCCGAGGGGAACACGGTAGGCCAGTGTCATGACGCAGGCGACCAGGGTGGCCCAGGGGCCGAAAAACAGCGCGCATAAACTGAGCATGACGGTCCTTCCGTCAAAGATCAGCCCCGGCCCCATGAACAGCGGGCGCAGCATGCCCAGGACGGCCACCGCGCCGAACAACGCGCCCTGCAGCAGCGCTCCCGTCCGGGTTTCGCGCGGAAAGCGTTTATCGAGAAATCCCGAAACAACGCTCAGCGCGACCAAAAGAGACAGATTTAATATTAAATCCAGGTAAACCATTTAAACCCTCGTCGCTCGTTGCTCGTCGCTNNGTGCGCAAGGCAACACGCTTTTCCAGCTCTTCTTGGAACCTTTTTCTGTCTTCTTCCGCCTGAATGCGCTCGGTAACATCACTGATAACGGTGGCAAATTTCCCCGCTTCCGGGCTGAAGGCGCGCACCCCAAAATATTTCTTCAAGCTATTGAAATAATTGACAAATTGCTGTGGTTCTCGGGTGAGAGCGACCTGGCCGTAACGTTCAATCCAGATGGGTTCAATTTCGGGCAGGACCTCCAGGGCGGTTCGGCCGATAATATCGGCGGCGTTCAAGCCGGTCATTTTCCCGAAGGCCGCGTTTACCGACAGGAAGCGATAGTCAACCGGCTTTCCGTTTTGGTCGCAGATGATTTCATGCACTGCGCATCCGCTGATCATTTCGTCGAACAACAGCCGGTATTTCCTTTCGCTCTCTTTGAGAAAAGCTTCCGTTTTCTTGCGTTCCGTGACGTCGTCAAATATGGCGACGACCTGGCCGGAGGGCAGCTTGTAAACATGGTTTTCCGCCCAAAAGGTCAGTTGTTTATCTTGATACAACGCGTTGGGATGAAACGCCGCGACTCCCGTGTACCATACCTGCTGAAAGATCTTGAACAGCCCGAATGCTTCGACGCTTGGAAAGACGTCACGGACGCTTTTGCCGGCAAAACCGCCGGAAACACCGGTGATTTTTTTCGCGGCTGTATTCATCTCCGAAATAACGAAATCCTCCCCGTTATTGACCGCTTCATAGATTGCCACGCCGCTGTTCATGTGTTCGAAAAGCTCGCGAAAACGCGTTTCGCTGGCCATCAATTCATTTTCATTTCGCAGTTTTTCAATTTCCGTCTGGGTCATGACCTCCTTTCGGATGTAAAACAGAAAAAAGGTGATGACCAAAAACAGCAGGAAGCAAATCAGGATGGTTTGGATAAAGTAACCGGATGACGCCGACCAGATGGAGTTTTGGTCCCGCCCTACAAAAATTTTCCAGCCGACGTCTTTTACGGTTGCGGACGAGATACAGCGTACCGCCCCGTCAGCGGACGGATCGGATACGGCGACGGTTTGAACCCCGCCGGCCATTCCATCTTTTACCGCCTTATGAAACGGATAACGNNATTCTATATCGGGATGAGAAGACCCTTGGTTGCGTAAGACGCTTCTTCTGCCGTGATTATGAAAAGATAGGCGGGTAAAGTCAAGTGGTAAATAAAAAGGCGCTTTCATCTTTATGGTAAATTAGGTTGAGTTCTGTTATTGTCTGTCCATACAGAAAAATCCTAAAGTGAGAATGTTATGCCGCAGGAAGATTTGAACAAACTGAAAATCGATCCATCAGACAAAAAAAGTGTCGCGGCCGGACGGAAAAAGAAACCCTGGATGATTGCAGGCCTGGTTATCCTGCTCATGGCCGGTGTCGTCCTTTACCGGCTGGGTGTGATCGCGCCTTCGGCCACGGTGGATGTGACAACGGTTTCGCTGGTTTATCCCGCGCAGTCTTT
>DNYQ01000159.1 GCA_003506745.1 Syntrophaceae bacterium | reverse complement strand
CCCGTCGATCCGGTCAAAGAAGAAAAGGGCGAAACGACGTATGTGGATGAAGCTCTCGCCTGCGTGGAAAATTTGCAGGATGAAAACCGTTTTGAAGATATCCTGATTTTTCTGCCCACCGAGCAGGATATTCGTGAAGCGTGCGGGCGCCTGGCCAAACGCTGTTCGGGTCTTGTCCTGCCTCTATTTTCCAGACTTTCCGCGGCAAATCAGCGGCTGGTGTTTAACCCGGCCGATCAGCAGAAAATTATTGTGGCGACGAATATCGCGGAGACCTCTTTGACGATCCCCGGCATCAAGTATGTGATTGATTCTGGACTGGCGCGCATTCTGGAATACAATCCCCGCAGTCAGACCACCGGATTGCCGGTCAAGCCCGTCTCGCGAAGCAGCGCCGAGCAGAGGAAAGGACGCTCGGGACGTGTGCAGAACGGTATCTGCATCCGCCTGTATTCCCGGGAAGATTTTGCCGAAAGGCCTCTTTATACGACGCCGGAAATTCTGCGCTCCAATCTGGCCGGCGTGATCCTGCGCATGCTGTCTTTGAATCTGGGTTTGGTGTCTTCCTTTCCTTTCATTGACCGGCCGCATCCCAAGAATATTCGCGACGGCATTGAAACCCTGCGTGATCTGGGCGCGCTCACCCGCGATGAAAGTGAAACGGAGGCGGAGCATTACAAGCTGACCCCGATCGGCCGGACCATGTCGCAGTTTCCTCTGGATCCCCGGGTGTCGCGGATGATCATTGAAGCCGAAAAAGAGGGCTGTCTGAATGAAATAGCCATTGTTGCCGCGGCGTTGAGCATTCAGGATCCCCGCGAGCGTCCCTATGACAAGGTCGATCAGGCCGCGGCTGCCCACGCACGGTTTCAGCATCCGGAATCGGATTTCCTCACCTATCTGCAAATCTGGGACTGCTATGCCGACATCCTCGACACAATGCAGTCGCAAAGCAAATTGAGAAAATTCTGCCGCGATCACTTTCTTTCCTACCGCCGGATGGTGGAATGGCGTGATATTTATCACCAGATTCTGGATATCGCAAACGGGAACCGCATAGCGCCCAAACACAAAAAGCCGGTCAAAATCGAGATGGACCAGGCGCTGGCCGATAAGATTCACCGCTCGATTCTCAGCGGCTACCTGTCCAATATTGCGCAGAAAAAAGAGAAAAACTTTTACACGGCCGCCAAAAGCCGCGAAGTGATGCTCTATCCGGGCTCCAGCCTTTTCAACCGGGGCGGGCCATGGATTGTGGCTTCGGAAATCAGCCTGACCTCCAGGGTTTTCGCCCGCAACGCGGCCAACATCAAAAGTGAGTGGCTCGAAGCGCTGGGCGGGGATCATTGCCGCCGCACCCACTGGGCGGCGCACTGGGAGAAGAACCGCGGGCAGGTTGTCGCCCTGGAAAAAGTTGTGCTGTTCGGGCTGACCATCGTCGAGCAGAGAACGGTTGCCTATGAACGGATCAACCCGGAGGACGCCAAAAAGATATTCATCCGCGAAGCGCTGGTGACGGGCGACGTTGGCCGTAAACTCCCCTTTATGGAACACAACCTGTCGTTGTGGGAAAAAACAAAGATGATGGAAGACAAGCTGCGCAAACGCGGCATCGCCGTTGACGAAGAAGCAATCGCGCAGCTTTATGAGCAGCGATTGCCGCTGATTTCAGATATCCGGTCCCTGCAGAAACTGATTAAAGACAAGGGCGGTGATGATTTTCTGCGTTTCGGGGAAGAAGACCTGATCGCCCGGGAACCCGATGTGCTGGAACTGAGCCAATATCCGGATCAAATTAAAATCGGCAACGCCGCGCTGGACTGCCGTTATCGCTTTGAACCGGGCCGCTCGGGCGACGGGGTGACCGTCCGGTTGCCGCTGGGGCTTGTTTCCAAAGCCGCTTCGGAGAACATGGAAAAACATCTGCCGTCTCTCTTGCAGGAGAAGGTCTTCTATATGCTGAAATCGCTGCCCAAAAACGTCCGGCAAAAACTGCCGCCTCTGGTTCAAATCGCCAAAACATTCAGCGAAAGGCAATCAATAGAAGATCACGCCTTAAAGCCCGCTCTCAGCACCTTTTTATTCAATGAATATCAATTAACGGTGCCGGTTGATTCATGGACAACGGATAAACTGCCGCCCCATTTAAACATCCGCTATAGTGTGATTGATGATCAGGGAAGCGAAATCAAAAACAGCCGGGATATCGAAGCCCTGCAAAAAGAACTGACTGAACAGGTCCGGCAAACCTCTCTTAACGCCTATCGCCGGCAGTGGGAAAAAGACAACATCACCCATTGGGATTTCGGCCGGCTGCCTGAAAATATAGAGCTGACGGGAAAACACGGGCTGACGGGCTATGCCTATCTTGCCCTGCAGGTGGTGGACGGCGTCATCCATCTTCGTCTTTTTGCCGATCCACGGGAAGCCGCNNTGGCGCAGTCCCGAAGAATTTTTGAATCACGCCGACGCCGTCAGCGCCAAAATCCTGCAACAGGGCCAAAAGGTCGTTGCCGCCATAACGCCCGTTCTCGTAAGCTTTGCGGAAACTTATGATTTGCTGCAAAAGCTGCTGCAGAAAAACCGGACCCATCATCCCGTTCTGAAATTTCTGAAAGCGACCCTGGCGGAGTTGCACGGCCTCGTTCCTGAAAATTTTCCGGTTCTGTATGCCTTTGATCGCCTGAGTCATTTGCCGCGCTATCTGAAAGCGCTTGGGATAAGGGCCGAGCGCGGCAGCCTGAATCTGGCAGCCACGGAAGTTCGATTACAGGATGTGGCCATTTATGCAAGAAAGCTTCAGGAAATCCGAGAGGATACGCCATCCGCCGCCTCCCCGGAAAAAATGAACAAGATCGACGAGCTTTACTGGATGATTGAAGAATACAAGGTTTCGCTTTTCGCCCAGGAATTGAAAACGCCCTACCCGGTTTCCCCCAAAAGGCTTCAGCACCTGATCCTGGAGATTGAAAACATCCTTTATTGATCCCCCCGCAGGCCGGTTTTTATGATTTCAATGCTTTGATGGCGGCCGCAAATCCATCCATGGAATTCACAATGGTCTCATTATCGACGCAGAAGGCAATGCGAAAATAACCCGGGGCGCCGAAACCGCTGCCGGGAACCACCAGAATGTTTTGCTGCAGAAGCAGCCGGACAAATTCCACATCATCGGGAACCGGACTTTTTACGAACAAATAAAAGGCGCCCTCAGGCTTTCTAAATTGATAACCGGCCCGGGAAAGTCCCCGGCACAGCAAATCCCGTTTTTTCTGATAAATTTTAACATCAACCGTTATGTGCTGAAGATTGGCCACGATACGCTGCATCAGTGCCGGGGCGTTGACGAACCCCATAATCCGGGTGCATAAAATCAGGGCGCTGATCAGATCGTCCGCTTCATGAATCTTGGGATGGACGGCGATGTATCCAATTCTTTCTCCCGGCAGGGACAGCGTTTTGGAATACGAATACGCGACGATGCTGTCGGGATATGCCGTTAATACGGAAGGCAGCGCCGCACCGTCAAAAACGATTTCGGCATACGCTTCGTCCGAGATGAGATAGATGGCCTTGTGGTGCTCCCTTCCCTTTTCTCTCAATAAGCGGGCCAGATCAGCAATGTTTTTTTTGCCGTACACCCTGCCGGTTGGGTTATTGGGCGAGTTGATGATGACGGCTTTGGTCTTGGGGGTGATCGCTTTGGCAATGGCGGCGATATCCAGAGAAAAATCAGCCCGGGTCGCAGCCTGTTTCACAACGCCGTTATAATTTTCAATATAAAAGGGATACTCGACAAAAAAAGGTTTGAAGATGATGACTTCATCACCGGGATCAAGCAGCGATTTCAAAATAACGTTGAGAGCGCCCCCCGCGCCGCAGGACATCACGATATGATCGGCCGTCATCTTCAAGCCTGTTTTTTTGCTTATTTTTCGCGCCACACTTTGTCTTGTTTCGTAATAGCCGGCATTCGGCGTATAGCCGTGCTTCAGTGCGATTTCCTGATCGGCAACTTTGATCAGCTCCCGCTTAAAGGCTTCGGGATGATCCACATTGGGATTGCCCAGACTGAAATCATAGACGTTTTTCTCACCGTGTTTTTTCTTCAGGCGGATCCCTTCTTCGAACATTTTACGGATTAAAGACGATTGCGACATGGATGCCTTGATTTTTTTTGATATGCTCATTACGAAATCCTCCGACGGCCGCTCCTTGAGGCAGTGCGGCCGTCTGATCAATCACCTCGCGGCAAGCTGTCAAGGTATGAAATGAACATCATCCTATCGCAGCAAGCTTAAGGAGAATTAACACTCGTCCCGCAACTGCGGGATTAAAAATGATCTTTCAGATACTTGGCGATTTCACCAAAGTTCTGAAACGGCTGATAAGGCGTGGTTCCCTCTTCCTCGCATTTGCGCAACAGCACTTTCTTGGCAAAGACCATATCCGCGCATCTTGACGGGCAGATATCGGAATGACCGTCGCCGATATAAATGATTTTTTCATACAGCAGGCGATGGTCGTTTAAAATTTTATTTTTACATGTTCCGCAGCGGCCGCATAAGGGGTTGGCCTGCGGGAAGTCAAACGTCAGAGAATCCTTCTCGCCGAAAACAACGGCATTGGAAAAAAACTCGATTTCCCCCAGGCGGTGCTTTTCCATAATCGCGCGGATGTAAAAATCCAGTCCGTCGGAAACGATTTTCACATCCACGCCCCTTTTCTTCGCCAGACGATAAAATTTTACAAAGAAAGGATCGATTTTCGCCAGTTTCAGGACATAAGCGTTGAGACGCGCCGGATTCACCGCCATCAGCGGCGCAATTTTGCCGTAGGCCTCGCGTGACCCGATACTGCCTTTGACATACTCCCGATCAAGGTCGTCCCAACTTTTTTTGGTAAAGTGGCTTAAAACCCTGTTGCCCACATCCACCGTGCAAATGGTACCGTCAAAATCGCTGATGACCAGCGCCTTTTTTTGTTTAAAGAGCATGATAAATTTTTTTCATAGGCCGGCGATTTTGTTTTTAATGCTTGCGTCGTTTTAACAGCACATAGATGCCCAGCAGGACCAGAACGACCGGCAAAATAAACTGGGAATACTTGTAAAGATCAAAACCATAGAACTCGACGAACAAAAAGATGACGCCGACCGTGGCAATGAACCAACCTTCAATAGACCGGATTCCGTAAATCAACGTGCTGATGCCGATCACAATCAGCAAAATCGGCCAGGTCTGGCCAAAGCTGCAGGCAGTGGTTTTGCTGATAAATATTAAAACACCCAGGGTAATTAAAATAAGTCCGCCGGTAAGAATGTTTCGCTTTTCAGTTGGCATATATTCTCCTTCAAATNNTGCAGCGACATGGGCTGCGTCTCCATCAGAGCGGCGGCCTCAATCAGTTTTTGAGCGGCCTGGAATTCACCCGCCGCATTGATGATTTTCGCCCGTCTTTCTCTTTCGGCCTCCGCCTGTTTGGCC
The DNA here is from genome assembly GCA_003506745.1 of Syntrophaceae bacterium. GTDB lineage: Bacteria > Desulfobacterota > Syntrophia > Syntrophales > Smithellaceae > UBA8904. The sequence continues at coordinate 1,368 of DNYQ01000159.1, read as the reverse complement.
ATCGCCCGCTTCATCTCTTCAGGCAAATCAATGTGTTTGACTTCCACGAGAGAAACCTTGATGCCCCAGGGGTCCGTGCTGCGGTCAAGAATATCCTGGATCTGCAGATTAACCTTTTCGCGCTGTGAAAGGATTTCGTCCAATTCCACCTGACCGCAAACGCTCCGGAGCGTCGTTTGCGCCAGCTGCGACGTGGCAAAGAGATAATTCTCGACATTCACGACGGCGGCATTGGCATCCAACACCCTGAAATAAACCACGGCGTTGACCTTGATGGAAACGTTGTCCTTCGTGATAACATCCTGCGGCGGCACATCCATGGTGATCGTGCGCATGTCGATCCGGACGATTTTATCAATGCCGGGAATAATAATGATCAGGCCCGGCCCTTTGATGTCGCGAATTCTGCCCAGTCGGAAAAGAACCGCCCGCTCGTACTCGTTGAGAATCTTAATCGCCGACGCCAAAAACATGACGACCAACACGACTACTACCAACAGGGGCAACGATAAAGAACCCAGCATAATCCTTCCTCCTTGATATTAATTATTTTTTATTTTCAATTTTGATCTCTTCCACAATCAGTTTCAGGCCGTCCACTTTTTTTACCCTTACTTTTGCACCCGCCGGAATAAACTGATCACTTTCGGCCGTCCAGTATTCACCCTGAAAAAATACCTTGCCTTCGCCGTCAATGGCCGTTTGGGCCTCGCCCTGGCCTTCAATCATCGCCTCCGTCCCGGAATAATGCTTCCTCATNNCCGCCGACCGTCAACATGCCATGACTCATAATTTTTATCTCCGCGATAAATAAAACGATGCTGAACAGAATCAGCAAGATGCCCGTATAGCTCACCGGCAGGGTGGAAAGGCCGAAAAAGGCCAGAAGCAGGGATATCCCGCCGATGACGCCGGGTAAAATCGCGCCCGGTGTGGAAAACTCGAAATATAAACCTGCCAGACCGATCAGCAAAAGCAGATAGGCGATATTGGGGTTGGAAATCGCCGCCAGAATGCCCTGGCGCGTGCCCATCTTCTTTGTGTTCAGAACTGCGCCGGTCGTTGATATTTTTCTTTTATGGCCGGCGACGGTCACTTCCTTCTGGTCGATGGCGGCCAATAATTTTTCAATATCCTGGGCGACGACATCAATGACTTTCAACTTCAGCGCCTCATCCGCCGTGATGGATTCGCTTTTACGCACCGCCTTTTCCACCCATTCCTCGCTGCGTCCCCTGGTTCTGGCGATACTGCGGGCATAAGCCGCCGCGTCGTTCTCCACTTTTTTGGACATGGTTTTGTCCATTTCGCCGCTGCCTCCGATGCCGATCGCCACGGGGTGGGCGGCGCCGATGTTCGTTCCGGGCG
>DNYQ01000149.1 GCA_003506745.1 Syntrophaceae bacterium | reverse complement strand
TATCGTCGATACGGTGGACGTCTGGGGAAAGAAATTCACTTTCGTGGGCAACGACACCATCCAGATCGAGATTGAGCAGGCCAATCCAGGTGATATTCGGGCCGAAAAAATCATCGCAGGTATCGCCAACGCAAAAACGCATGTCTTTTTGGGACGTTTCAGGGAAATTGTCAGACAATTTCGGCTATAAATATAAATGAAAAATCATATTGACATGCGTCCTTTGATTGATTATAGTTTTTTCCAGTCGAAATTGGCCAATTGGCCCTTTAATTCATATTTATTGCTGGGATAAGGGTGATTGGCTTCTGTAAGAAAGTCGCGTGAACATCAAAATATAATGTTTAAGGAGGGGGGATATGAAAAAAATTACTTCAGTGGTTGTTATTCTGCTGGTGATGTTGTTGGCTGCCACAGGATACGCGCAGGTGAGGGCGGGGTCATTTGATATCACGCCTTTCGTGTCCATGTATTCATTTGAAGGCAACGAAGACATGGATCAATCCAAGCCCGATGTGGGTTTACGTCTCGGCTATAATTTTACCAAGTATTTAGGCCTCGAAGGTTTTGTCAATTACGGGGAATCTGAAATCAATACGTGGTCGCCCAAACTGAATACGGAAGTTACGTCATACGGTCTTGAAGGTATTTTCCATCTTATGCCAAACAGCAGTCTGGTGCCTTTCCTGGCTGCCGGTGTCGGAGGCATTCATTATTCCTACTCGGATATGGATACCACCGACGACAAAAACGATAAGTGGATCGCGGATGTCGGCTATGGCATCAAATGGTTCCTGTCGGATAATTTCGCACTGCGCGCCGACGTTCGTTATGTTGTTCCTTTCGATGCCCAGCACAACAACCTGCTCGTTTCACTGGGCTTGAATTTTTCGTTTGGCGGCGACAAGAAGGCTGTGGCTGCTCCCGTTTCCGCTGCTGAATCGGTCGTTGAAGAAGTAAAGCCTCAGGCGGCAGCCGCTCCGGAGGTCGTTGAAGAAGCCAAACCCGCTGTCGCGGCGGCGGCTCCGGTGGTTGTGGAGGAAGTCGTGAAGCCTCAGCCTAAGACCCAGGTCCGTGAAGAAGTCGATGAGAAGGGAAGAGCCACTCTGGAAGTATTGTTTGATTTCGACAAGGCGACCATCAAAAAGAACTACTCCAAGGATATTGACCATATGGTTGATGTGATGAAAGAACATTCGGATCTCAACCTCACCATCGAAGGACATACGGATAATGTGGGTAAGGCTGCATACAATAAGAAGCTTTCCCAGCAACGCGCCGACGCTGTGAAGAACTACATGGTCAAAAAGGGCGGTGTTGATGCAGGACGCCTGAAATCAATAGGATACGGTCAGGAAAAGCCCGTTGCTTCCAACAAAACAAAGGCAGGCCGTGCGAAGAACCGCCGTGTCGAAGCAGCGGTCGATTATACAATAAAGAAATAAGAGAAGGCTGTAAGTTTGTTGGTCTTTCATCTTCTCGGTTAAAATGGAGCCCCCGCGNNGACAGACCATGATGAAAGGAATGGATATGAAAAAGATTAATGCGTTTATTTTTTTATCGTTGGCGATTGTTTTTCTACTCGTCGGTTGCGCAAAGAGTCCGTCCGTTCCGGTAAAAGAAGAACCGAAAAAGATACCAGCCCCTGCAGCGCCGGCCGTTGAAAAAAAACCAATCGTAACGCCTCATGCTCCGGCGCCTCATCCTCCAGAACCAGCGTTTGTAAAAGACCCCATCGTAAAACGTTCGACGCCGGACAGCAAGGTATGGGTGCATTATTCAAAAACCAAACAGGGAGATAATTATTTCAATAAAACCAATATCACTCAATCATCCAATATTTTGACGGTTTCAATCTACAAAATTGCCACCGATCATTGCAGGGAGCAGATGATTGAAGAAATAAAAAAATATAATACAAGGAAAGCTGTAAAATACCAATATTATGAACACGATATTCGCGTGGATGAGGTTGATTGCAAGAATCAAAAGTGGAGAGTGAAAGAGTTGACGCATTATGACGATAAGGGAAATGTGTTGGATCATTATACCTACGAAAATGAAAAATGGGAAAACATCAAATTCGTGACGGATCATCACACTTTACAAAAAAACATTTGTGTCGCCGAGGAGAAACCATCTGTAAAGAAAAAGAAGAAATGAGTCCGTTAATTGTCATCAGCCGTTTCCTGCAGACCTATGAAACATGAGAAGTCTTCAGTCTAATCTCGTTTGGGGTTAGTTCCCCTTAGCTTGCTACGAAATATCTTTTCTTTATAGATGTTTTGATACCCCGTAGCTTGCTGCGGGGTAGTTCATTCACCTGTTTCCTCAGCAGCGCACCAAAAATGACTTACTTGAATTTCTAATCCGGTTTCATTGGCAAATTTTTGCAACTCGGTTTTCCATAGCCTGACACGAGAGCCATTACTGCCGCCACTATCCGCCGTAATCATCAACTGTGTAGCCTCAGGGTATCGTTCTTTACCCATCAGGTACCACCACCGCCGAATACTTTCTACAGCGAAGGCGGAGGTGTCGTGGTCCGTGCCAACATTAACCCAGGCCTCGTTGTGCATGAGGTCATAAACTCCATAAGGGGCTACTTTCCCGAGTTCTTTGTCTTCAAAATCATGGCCCTTTACCTTGATAGGATTGCCTTTGGGACGATAAGCACGCCCTGTGTTTTTGTATAGACCGACCAACTCTTTTTTCTTTGTATCTACGGAAATTACCGGTTGACCTTGGGCCTGGTTGTCTGCTACGCGCGTCGCGATAAACTGAAACTGATCGTCACGATCCGGGTGTGAATTTTCCTCCAATGTCTTGCGGTTTCCCTGTAAACTATAGCCTTGATTGGCCAAAAGGGTTCCAACGGTTACATGGCCGATCTTATGACCTTTGGCCTGAAGTGCCGTGGCAAGTGTGCGAAGACTTTGAGTGGTCCATAAAAGAGGAGTCTCCGGGTCACCCATTGTGCTGCCTTCCACAAGAGCTTTCAAATCTTCGAGAAGCGTTACGTTAATCTTGGTGAGAGCCTTTCTGCCTGCGCCTGTTCGTCGGATACGGCCCTCCGGTAACACACTTTCTCCAGCAAGATTCCGAAGTCCTTCAGCAATGACACTGCGTGACATCCCTGTTACGTCATGAACAATCTTAAGACCGCCTCTCCCATAAGCTTTTGCCTCTGAGGCAGCCCATAGCCTACGTCCTTTTTCGTCAAGGTGTGGCCATATTGTTTCAAATCGAGTGCGCATCTGGTCTATTGTTGTCATGATCCAAATCATGACACATGATGATTAAAAAGTACAGTTTATTTTTGAACAGTTCCATATCTTGCGGAAGTATTACCTGATGGACACTTGTCCATGCCTGAGAACATTAAAAACATGTTGAGGGCGGACGCAAAGGTACGGGTCATGGTCATGCTGGAGGATGAAGACGCGGCTTGGAATAATATGGCAGTGAGTCAGTTCTTGAAGGGGTATGCGGACAAGGATGCTGCCTATGATAGCCTGTAATTTTGGTGATATCGTTCTCATTGAGTTTCCACTCACCGACATGAGAGGTGTTTCCAGAAGACCGGCGCTTGTCCTGAATGATTCTGGCGACCTGGATGTCCTTGTGGCAAGAATAACGTCTCAGGAACAAAGCATCAAATCGGATTATAAAGTAACCCTACAACGATACTTAAGGTTATTGGTACCACATATAGTATAAAATCTCTAATCTCGTTTGGGGTTAGTTCCCCCTTAGCTTGCTACGAAATATCTTTTCTTTATAGATGTTTTGATACCCCGTAGCTTGCTGCGGGGTAGTTCATTTAAACCACAATATATTGTGTGCATTTTGGTAACTTTCGTTGTAGGGGTAATAGGCTGGAGGAAATGCGGGCGGCTTGATGAATCATATATACGTTTGGGGAAGCTGGCAACAATTGAGAAAAACTTCATAACAAGAAAATTAGGAAATTTGGAAAGCAACGAAATTCTTAAAATAAAGCAATAATGAGAACCGTTTTCTTTATGATAGTTTAAACTGGTTTCCAAACCGGATATTGGGAACCAGAGGGGAAATTGATGTAGTTCGGGGCTTTAGCCCCGCGATCAGCGCGGCTGAAGCCACGCACTACGTTTTAGAGTTGAGCGCGTCGGATACCCTGACCACCTGATACCCTAAAGGGCACTCGAGGTGGCACGAGGGCACGCGAGGGACGAACGACAGGGGAGGGAGTGAGATAATGAAAAAAGTAATGATGTCGTTGGCGGCAGTCCTGGTGATTTACACTTCGGCCTTTGCCGGGCAGACACAGTTGCGTGTCAAGGTTTCTCCCGTGCCGCCGAATCTTTCGGCGCAGGCTGCCTTTACGGAGATGTCCGGCAACAAGATACTGGATGCCGACGAGACGGGCAAGCTGTTGCTCACGCTGCAAAACCGGGGAAAGGGCGACGCCTTTGATGTCCGCGCGGAAATCAAAGCAACCGGCAAAACGGACGGTCTGACTTTTAACCGCGATGTTCTCATTGGAACTATTCCCGCCGGGCAGACGGTGAAAAAGGAAATAACACTCACCGCCTCGGAGGAAATTCCCACGGCCAATATCACCCTATCGGTGGATATTAAGGAAGCCAACGGTTTTGATCCCGATCCCATGAAGGTGTCCTTCAAAACAAAAGCCTTCGAGCCTCCCAAATTGGTGGTGGCAGATATGCGGATCAACGATCAGAACGGCAACAGCCGCGTGGAGCCGATGGAGATGGTGGAGATGATTGTGCGCGTGCAAAATACGGGTCATGGCGACGCCCGCTTGGTGTCGGCGGATGTGCGGGTGGGGCAGAACGTATTTCTGGCAGGCGATGCTCAGACGCATTTTGATCTGGGTGGCATCCCTTCAGGCCAACACCGGGATTTCAAATTTATGTTTTATACGAATAACCGCATTGCCGGGGGAGAAAAAATTCCCGTCACGGTGAAGCTCCATGAAGCGCGACCGAAATATAACGCGCAAAAAGATTTGGCTCTGACCATGAACGCCGCACAAAGGCGGACGCAGGAATTTGTCGTCCAGGCCGACGAGGGGCCGCAAAAAGCCCCCATCGCCCTGGCCTCCGGACTTTCCGTGGATGTGGATACAAACATCCCTGAAGGTCAAAAGGCGGGGAGATTTGACGTGGCCGTCATCATCGGCAACAGAAATTATGTGGCATCCGGATCGCCCGACGTGGAATTTGCCAAACGCGACGCGCTGGTGATGAAAGAGTATCTGGTCCGCACGATGGGATACGATCCGACGAATATTCTCTATGCCGAGGATGCGGCTCTTTCCAGGTTCAATGAATTTTTCGGCAGCGAACGAAGCCACAAGGGTAAACTGTTCCGATATGTGAAACCAGGCGTATCAAAAGTATTTGTTTATTATGTGGGACACGGCGCTCCTGATCTGGAAACGCAGGAAGCTTATTTTGTTCCTGTCGATGCCAACCCGCAGGATTTGAAATCCAACGGCTATCGTCTGCAAACGTTTTATGACAATCTGTCAAAAATTCCGGCTAAG
>DNYQ01000120.1 GCA_003506745.1 Syntrophaceae bacterium | reverse complement strand
TTAAAAATCTCAATAAAGATGCCGCCCAGGCCGACCACAATCACAGGGCCGAAGGCCGGATCACGACGGCCCCCGACAAAGCATTCGACGCCCGCGGGCGCCATTTCCTGAATCAGAAAGCCGTCGATGGCCGGCGGCTCTTTTAGCTTTAGTATTTTTTCTTTCATGCGGGCCAGGGTTTCGGACAGTTGCTTTTTGCTGCGGATATTGACTGCCACACCGCCGATGTCGGATTTATGCGAGGCGTCCCGTGAAATGAGCTTTGCGGCCAGGGGATAGCGCAGGGGAATTTTTTCCGGCACCAGTTCATCTTTTAACAGCAGGTCTTTGACCGGCCTCAGGCCCGCCGCCTCGCAAAGGGTGAGCGCTTCATCCGTCAAGGCGATGCGTCGCCGGCTGATCGAGCGCAATCGGATTCTTTCCACCGTTTTCAGATCCAGGGAATAGTTTTCCAGGTCGCCCCGCCGGCTGAGCGCCATTTTTTGCATGAAGTAAGTTCTGGAGATGTTGAGCGCCTCCACTGCTTCCCGCGGTGTGGTAAAAACAGGGTAGGGCTGATGGAGTTGCACGTTAAGAATTTCTTCACGATCGGAAATCATGGCCAGACTTACCGGCTTGGAATATTTGGCGGCAAGCTTTCCAACGCTTTCCAGAAAGGCTCGGGACATTTCTCTTTCAAAATCAACGGAATACAAATGGTTAAACAAAACGCCGTCAACGTTGTCAAGCTTAAGGGCCTCCTCCAGAATGTCTGTAAAAATGGAGTAGTCGAAGATTTCGCCCAGATCCAACGGATTCTGATGCGCGATGACGCGCGTGTGATAAAAGGTTTTAATTTTCTCAAAAAAAGGCGGCGGGAAGGGAACCATTTCAAAGCCGTATCTCGCGCAGGCGTCGGCCGTCAGCACGGCATGGCCGCCGGAGCGGGAGAGGACCGCCACCCGGCTGCCTTTCATTAAAGGAATGCGCACCATTTTTATGGCGTTGATTAATTCCAGTTCGTCATNNGTTGGAAAGCGCAGTGGTGTGGGACTGCGCGATCTTGGCGCTTAGAGGCGAGCGATTGGATTTTTGAAGAATGACGGGTTTGTCGCAGACGCGGGCCAGATCAAAGAACGTGCGGCCCCGTTTAAAGCCCTCCAGATAAAGCGCGATGATGTCCGTATGGGCGTCTTTCATGAAATAGTCCAGAAAATCCGCTTCATCAAGTTGAAGTTTGTTGCCGATGGTTGCAAACTTGCCGGGCTTGATGTCGTAGCCCGCCATCGTCCGCAGATAGGAACTTCCCACACCGCCGCTTTGCGAAATGAGACCCAGTCTGCCGCCGCCGGGGAGCTCCTTGGCAAAGTCAAACGGCATCATCATTTTAAAATCAAAATTGATCGTGCCCACACAGTTCGGGCCGATGACTTTCATGCCGTGTTTTCGGGCGACGGCCAGCACGTCTTCCTCCAGGGTATGATCGCCGTGCGAGTATTCGCTGAAGCCTCCGGATTCGATGACGATATGCGTGATGCCTTTCTTTCCGCATTCTTCCATCAGCGCCGGCACCGTTTGGGCGGGTGTCAGAAAAATGGCGACGTCCGGGACTTCCGGCAGATCGGCCACTTTTTGATAGACATGGATGCCGCCCACGTCTCCCTCCTGAGAACCGACGCCGTAAAGATTTCCCTGATAGCCGATTTGTTTGTTGTTAAGTAAAACAATTTGTCCCAGATTCATTTTGGTGACGGATGCTCCAAAAACAACCATACTGCGGGGGGTAAAGAATTTTTCCATGATCAGATCGCTCCTTCTGCCCGGTAACGATGATTCTGTATCGCGTTTATGAGCCTGCTTGATCGAATCATTTCTGCTTCTTTTGCCGCCGCCATCAGCCTGAATGCGAAACGCCGGAACAAACCGCAAGAAAACGAAAGTGAGTTCCTGTTACCGAACTGTGTTCTTATAAAGGAATTAATCGAGCTGTGTCAAGCAGCAAAGCGGAGTCGTGGATGGTGGATGGTAGGAAAAGAATAGCAACGAGCGATGAGCGACGAGTGAAAAGAAAGCCGGCGCCCTTCCGGGGAAGGACGGCGGTTCTTTTTCTTTTCAGCCTTCAGTCTTCAGCCTTTCTCCTAAAGATTTGTTTGACTTCTGCCTTAAAGCCAATATAATTATTTCAAATTAATTTTTCGGATCTCTTCTTCGCCGCGGCGGGATTTAAGTTTGGCAGTCCTGTAGATTCAGATCAATATGTTGCTTCCGACAGAGGATGACATCATGAAGCAAAGCCGGCAATCGGATCATGACTTGGTTCACGAAGTTCAGCAACTGCGCCGCCAGCTCCGGGAGCTCAAACAATCGGAAATCAGGCGCAAGCGCACGGAAAACGAGTTTAAGGAAAGCGAACAGTGGTTGAAGAGCGTCATCGGGGGTTCGCCCATTCCCGCCTTTGTGATCGGCAAGAATCACCGTATCATGTACTGGAATAAGGCCCTCGAAGAGCTCACCAAAATAAAGGCGGAAGATGTCATCGGCACCTCGCAGCAATGGCGGGCTTTTTACAGTAAAAAGCGCCCCTGCATGGCGGATCTTCTGGTCAGGCGTGAACAGGGCAATATTTCCAAATGGTACACCGGCAAGTATATCAAGTCCAAGCTGCTGGATGAAGCCTATGAGGCCATCGATTTTTTCCCCGAACTGGGCAATCATGGGAAATGGCTGAGATTTACGGCGGCGATTATCCGCAATGCGGCCGGTGATTTAATCGGCGCCATTGAAACGCTGGAGGATATTACCCGGCGCAAGAAAGCAAAGGAAGCGCTTTTAAAGGCGCACGAGGAGCTGGAGCAGCGTGTCCGGGAAAGAACGGCGGAATTGGCGCAGGCCAATGAGGCGCTCCTGACCGAACTGATGGAGCGTCACCGGACGCAAAAGGCCCTCAAACAAACCAACGATCATCTCTCCCTGCTTCTGGAATCTCTGCCGATTATTTCTTACACCAGGAAAGCCGAAGGGGATTTCGGCATTACGTTCGTGAGCAACACCATCGAGGAGATCACCGGCTATCCGCCGCAGTGCTTCAGGGACGATGAGCATTTCTGGGTGGATCATATCCATCCGGATGACCGGGCGCGCATTGTTACCGATTTGCAGACCGAACGTTCGAGAGGGACGCACCGCTACAGTTACCGGTTTCGGGTGATGGATGATTCCTACCGCTGGTTTTCGGATTACTGGCGGATCGTTCAGCATCCGTCGGGTTCAACCAGTTATATTGTCGGCGCCTGGCAGGATGTCACCGAAGATAAGAGAATCCGTCAGGAAGGAGAATTGCGGCTTCAGCAGATGATCCAGACTCACAAGCTGACTGCGCTGGGCGAGGTGGTGGCCGGCGTTGCCCATGAGATCAATAACCCCGTCAGTTTTATCGCCTACAATGTTCCGATTCTGGAGGAAATTTGGAACACCGTGGAGGTCATTTTGTCCCGCTCGAGCGTCCACCATCCCGATTGGGAAAAACGCGGCCTGTCTTATGAGGAGGTATGCGGGAATATGCGGGAAATCATCCAGGCCTTTAAAATCGGCGCCAACCGAATCAGCAGGGTCATTACCAGCTTAAAGGAATTTTCCCGTTCCGATGAGACCGCCCAGAAAAAAACGTTTTCCCTCCCCGACGTGATCGCAGGCGCGCTGATCATCGTAGGGGCACAGGTCAGAAGAACCGTATCCCGGATTAATCAGGAAATTGATGAAAAAATCCCCCTTCTTTCCGGGCATTTTCAGAAAATCGAGCAAGTGATCGCCAATCTGCTGATTAACGCCCATCAGGCGATTCCCGCCGGGCAAAAAGGCCTCATTACCATCCGCTGCCGCTATATCGATCGCCTGAAAGCGGCGGTGGTTGATATCGAAGATAATGGAAAGGGCATTGAACGCAAAATCATGGATCATATTTTCGATCCCTTCTTCACCACCCGCAGGGAACTTGACGGCACCGGCCTGGGGCTTTCCATTTCCTACGGGCTGATCAAGGAGCATCACGGTCTCATCGGTGTGCTTTCGCGTCCCGGCAAAGGCAGCCGGTTTTCCATTTATCTTCCCGTGGACGGCGAGACGAATATCAGTTTGTATTCCGCCCTGTTATGCATTGATCATAACGTGAAGTATCTCAAAGAACTCAAGGCCAATTTTGTGGACGCCGTGATCTGGCGTTCGGAAGCCGAGGATAAACCCGAGGACGTCCTCCATTTCCTTCGGGAAAATCCGGAAGTGGATATGATTGTTTCCGAAATTCGATTAAAGGGCTTTGACGGATGGGATTTGATGGAAAAAATCAAGACAAAGTATCCTCTGCTGCCGGTGATTCTCTACTCGGCCGACCGCAAGGCGCTTAAGCCGCCTGCTTCGATCAAAATGTTGCCGGATGATACACTGCACAAACCATTCCATATCGATACACTCCAGAAGCTCATCCATGAATTAGGGAGACAGCATCTATGAAAATTTTGATTGTTGACGACGAAGAGATGTCCCTGTCCTCCGTCAAGAGAATTCTGAAATGGCACGGCCTGAAGACTGTGGAAATCTGTGACAACGGCAAGGAAGCCATTCAAAGAATCCGCCAGGACAACTTTGACATCGTCCTTTTGGACCTGCTCATGCCCGAAGTGGACGGTATGCAGGTGCTGGAATCGACCAAGCCCTTTTGTCCGCAAACGGAATTTATTATCCTGACCGCGGTTGACGATATTCCGACGACAGTGCGGGCGATGCGCCAGGGGGCGTATGATTATCTGGTCAAACCCGTGGACAACGAGCTGCTCTTTTTGTCCATCGAAAGAGCCTATGAAAGAAAGGGGCTTTTGGCCGGTTTGTCCATCCATGCCGGTTGTGAAGCGGTGGATATTCCGCCGTCGTTTGCCGATACGCTGACGCAAAGCACGCAGATGAAAGCCTTGATTTCTTATGCTCAGGTGATGGCGCGCAGCGGCAATCCGGTTCTGATCACCGGCGAATCGGGAACCGGCAAGGAATTAATGGCGCGCGGTATTCACCGGGCAGGCCCCGCTCCGGCCGGTCCTTTTGTGGCGGTCAATGTTTCCGCCATTCCCGCTACCATGTTTGAAAGCCAGTTTTTCGGGCATACCAAGGGCGCCTTTACCGGTGCGGATGGAAGTCATGCGGGGTTTTTTGAGCAGGCGGACGGCGGCACGCTGTTCCTGGATGAGATCGGCGAATTGCCGATCGGTCTGCAATCCAAGCTCCTGCGTGTTTTGGAGGATAAAACGTTCACGCCGCTGGGGGCGAGCCGTCCCGTGTGCGTGGATGTCCGGCTGGTTTCAGCCACCAATACGGACCTGGACCGGGCGTGTCAGGAAGGCCGATTCCGCATTGATCTGTTGTATCGCCTGAAGTCCGCCCATATCTGTCTGCCGCCGCTTCGGGAAAGAAAAGGCGACATTGCCCTTTTGACCGCGCATTTTCTGAAAAACGCCTGTGTCCGTCATCAGAAAAATATTTCCGGTTTCAGCCCTGAAGCCATGAATCAACTGACGCGCAGGGATTATCCGGGAAACATCCGCGAACTGGCTCAGATCGTTGAAAATGCCGTGCTGCTGGCGGACGGCCCCCTCATTACACCCGCGCATCTGGGTGTCAACGAATCACCGAACGGGCAGGTCTCCGCATCCAGCCGCAGCCTGTGTACGCTCAAGGAGAATGACGCCGCCCATGTGATGTTTGTCTTGAATGCCACCGGCGGCAGTCGCCGCGAGACCGCCGGGATTCTGGGGATAACCCTCAGACAGTTGCAGAGAAAACTGGCCGGGACAAAAGGTGCGTCCTAGAAAATCAATCCGCCCTCAACAGCGCCGCTCAATTGACCGCAGGCGGCCAGGATGTCGGCGACGCCTATGCCGATCCTGAATACTTATGGGATGATTATATTCACTCATAACACATTTGAAAATAAGACGTAATGAAGTGGCTTGCCTGAATTCCGGGGAAAATTGTCTTTTTGTAAGGTGACACGGTCCAAAGGTGATCAGGTTTTTCAAAAAGACGGATGTCGCAATGTGCCTTCAGCGCGGTCATTGGTGATGCACACTACAACTTGTGGTCAAAATTTTATTGACACACAAGACTCCATTTTCCATACTGCCCACAACTAAAAGCAAGTTCTTATCAATAATGATAATGGGGCAATCCAATATCCTGCTTACCAATTT
>DNYQ01000079.1 GCA_003506745.1 Syntrophaceae bacterium | reverse complement strand
TAAGCGGAATTCAGCTTTGGTGTTGCCGGGCTCTTCTTCGTTGTTGTTTTAGCAACTGTCTTTTTTGGCGGTTGCCTTTTTACCTTCTTCCCGGTTTTTTTCTCTGTGACAGGAACTCCCTTTCTGACCAGCTTGGCCGCTTTCGTTTTCGGTTTCAGCTGTATGTCTTCTTTCTCTGTCTTTTTTACCCCGGTAGTTTCTTTCTTCTTTGCCGGCGCTTGTTGCTTCTTTGTCCCTGCCGTCTGCTTCAATATCTTTTTCTTCTCGGGAACTGTCTTGAGACTTCCGGCCCGCTTCTTCGTCTTCGGTTGTGTATCCTTGACGCCTGTGTCGATGTCGATGCCGAATATCTCGGAGAGTTGATCTTCCGCGAGCAACTTCTCTTTCACACCATCTGATGCGGCGGTTTGAATTTCTGCTTGCGCGTCAATCAGATCGGCGTGGTCCACCCCGCGAAGGCTAAAGAGCAGCTCCGGTTTGGAATCCAGCCTTGCACCTACGCCATAAAGCACGGCGGCAACGTGCTTGCACATGGTGGCCCAGTCAGGACAGGAACAACTAAACGACATCTCTTTGGGCATGGGGAAAAGCCCAGTCTGCTTTTGGGTCACAATCTCCATTACCGGGCCCGACAAATGGCCCGAAAGAAGATCGACCAGCGACGCGATTTTTCCCGCGCATTCCTTTTGGATGGCCTTCCAGACATCTGTTTTCAAAGGGTGGATGGCGATCTTCACGGTATAGAGGTCACTGCCGCTGACGATGGCCTCCACCTGGCCTTCCCGGAGCTGGAGGTCAACGACGGAACCGTTGCGCACATAGGTTCGCCCTCGCGGAAGGCGATTGGCATAATCGCTGTATGCCTCCAGATTATCACACCAGGCCTTTCCCCAAAAGGTTTTGGCAATGCTCCGGCAAACGTTTTGCACCGGCAATATCACCTGACCTTTCTTCTTCATTTTTTCGATTTTCTGCATGGCTTTCCTGCGTCTCTCGGCAACAGGCACGTAAGGTGCCCATCCATATCCCCAACCCATCTTACCGACCTCCTGTTTTTATATTTCTTCTCTAAATGCCTAAGTCTCAATCTTCAAGCGCCCGGGACAGATCCAGGGAAACAAACCGCAACAGTTCATCATCGGGCATTTCCGTGAGGAGCCGCTCTCCCGATTCACCCAGGATGCTTTCCGCCAATTCTCTTTTCTCGTCGATCAGCGCGTCGATCTTTTCTTCTATGGTGCCGCGACAGACAAACTTATGCACTACGATATTTTTGTGTTGGCCGATGCGATACGCGCGGTCCGTGGCCTGATTTTCCACGGCGGGATTCCACCACCTATCGAAATGAATGACATGGGACGCCGCGGTCAGATTCAATCCCACCCCACCCGCTTTGAGGGAAAGGACAAAAAACGGCGGGCCGTCTTCCCGCTGGAAAGAGTCAATAATTTCGCGGCGTTTTTTAACAGGCGTCCCACCATGAAGGATGAGACCCGGCTGATGAAAGACATCCGCCATGGCCGAAGCCAGTGGTTCGGTGATCTCCCGGAACTGGGAAAAGATCAAAACTTTTTCCTGTTTCGCCGCGATCTCTCCACAGAGTTCACCCAGACGCTGAAACTTGCCGCTGCCCTTCATGTCGTATCCCTGATCTTGCAGCCAGTGAGACGGGTGGTTGCAGATCTGCTTGAAGCGCATCAGATAGGCTAAAACGAGCCCCCGGCGCGCAATCCCTTCGGAGTCCTTTAATTGCCGGGCAAGCTCATGAACGGATTGCTCATACAGAACTGCCTGGGCTTTGGTGAGGGGGCAGAAGGCCTTTACTTCCACTTTGTCCGGAAGGTCAGCTATAATTCGCTTATCCGTCTTCATTCGTCTGAGGATATACGGACGCACAAGGGAGCGCAGGGCGCCGTAGGATTTATCCCCTGTTTCCACGGATTTTTTAATGTAGCGGCCAAAGACCTGCGCCGACCCCAAAAGACCGGGAGACAGAAAATCAAACAGGGACCACAGATCCCCCAGGCGGTTTTCCACGGGGGTTCCGGAAAGAAGCACCCGGTGTTGCCCTTGCAGAAATTTGACGGCGCGTGTTTGCCGGGTCGAGGGATTTTTGATGGCCTGGGCTTCATCCAGAACAATCAAAGACCACTGTGCTTCTTCAAACCACTTGTGGCGTTGCAGCAGGGAATAGGTTGTCATCACCAGATCCTTGCCGTCCATTTGCTTTTGACGGGTTTCCGGGTCTGAAAGCCTCGCGAGTTCGTCTTGCGGGGTTTCCGACGGATGGACAAAGAAAACCGCCAGAGACGGAGCAAATCGTTCGATTTCTGCCTTCCAGTTGGACATCAGCGAGGCGGGAACAACCAGCAGCGACGGCGACAGCGGTGATTTCGTCGCCGGGCGTTCCTTCTTTATTAAAAGCAGGAGGGCCAGAACCTGGATGGTTTTTCCCAACCCCATGTCGTCGGCAAGACAGGCGCCCAGCCCCAGCCGATTCATGAACCATAGCCAGTTGACGCCTGTCTGCTGATACGGTCGCAATGACGTCTTCAGCCATTCGCCGGGATCGGCGTCACGAAGATTTTCCGGAGAACGCAGGTCGGAAAGAATCTTCTGCAACCATGACCCGACCCTCACATCCAGCCATTCGCGGCGATCATCGGCAAGCACGGAGGCATCCTTCTGGTCAATGCCGACGCCGGAAAGAATTTGCATCCCCCGGGCAAAAGAGATCCCGTCCCGGAAAGAATCCTTTCCCATTTTTTCCCAGGAGGCAAGCAGATCGGACAGCTTATCCCGATCGACTTCCACCCACTTCCCCCGCATGAGGACCAATCCTGATGTGCTTTCATGGATCTGCTGCCATTCTGCAGGCGTCAATTCCTCGCCGTCGAGGGTCAGGTTGACGGAGAAATCCAGCAGGGAATCCATGCCGAGTCTATTGCTTGCTTTGCCTCCAAGTGAAACACTGACTTTGGGACGGGCCGGATGGCCGCCCTGGGCGCGCCACCAGTCGGGGATACGAACCAAAACGCCGGACGATTCGAAGGAAGGAATATCCTTGAGGAAGCGATGGGTTTCCTGAGGCGTCCAGGCGACGGGATGAAAGATCTCGCCTGTTTCCACCAGAGCGCGGATCAACTCGCTGTTATCCGCCGCGCGCCTAAGCGGTGTCAGGAGGGCCAGCAATCCCTGCCTGTCTTTTGCACCGGAATACTCCGCCAGCGCCTTTCCTAAAGGCAGGTGCTGGGGTTTGGCCATCCCGGACAAGCGGGTGGTATAGGTGACCAGAAATGCAAAGGGACGGGCTTCATCCCTGCGGTTTTCCGCCAGATGAAAGATCACCTTGCCGACCATGTTCCACAGGGGGTTTCTTTTCTTGAGAAAGGACTGAACATCGCCCGTATCCTGCTTTATTTCACTTTGCGTATAGGCATCCAGCGCCTCCCACAGACTGACCAGCGTATCTGGATTAAGGTATTCGATCCCCTGCATGGGAGGACAGGCATTGGCGATTTGCTCCAGCGCTTCCCGGGAAGGAAGTTGCACAACCGGCATGGCGCTATCCGCAAGACCGGCGGCCTGACACAATCCGGTTAAATAGTTTCGGGCAAAGTTACGCCAGAAGGAAAAAAGCGGGGGCAGGGGCGTTTCCAGCTCTATCGTCCCCAGATGGAGCAAGCCTTCGGTGCTCTGTTTGGCAAATGCGTCCCTGATGCGCTCTATCGCGCTTTCGGAAAAGGGACTGTTGTTGTCAGCAGTGGTGTGAAAAATGAGATGTCCCGCCGGATTCAAGACCAGAGTGGGTGAAGTCATATTGTAATTGCCGCGCTTGTCATTAATTTGAAAAGACATAGCTTATTCATAATTGATCTATAAAAAACGCGGTCTTCTTTGTCAAGGGAATCTTGTCAACTGATTGGATCTATAATGATGGCGGGTGGGTGTAATCTGGAAACTCCCCGCCGCTGTTTTCCGCATCAGAATTGCGTCCATTGATTCCTTCGATGATGCGGCAGGCGGAAAGCCCCAGAATGTCAGGTCGGAGGCTTCGACTACGAACGTGCAAGCATGAACCGGTCGGCGTTGACGGAGGCGGGTGTCGGGCTTTCCGAGTTTACGAGTGTGTCTTTCCCGATTAACCGGCCGGAGCTTTATCGCTGCTATGTTCCTATGGATTCCGTTTTCTTTTTGTCTTATTTATGACAACTGGGGCGTTAATAAGAAGGATCTCTTTCAAAAAAGCGGACTGAACGTTCACATTCTCAGGGACGTGTCCATCGATCAAATGGCTTTCCGTAACGGATATCCGCGAGACTAATGACATATTCTGTAAAGCAAAAAGGCTTAAAGTAGCTGCTACATATCATCCAATCAGGATGATACGCAAATTCATAATAGGAATAATGCTTCTTTGATTATAACTATTATGAATTGGACATATGCCTGCATATCAAATACCCTGCATCAGCTTAAGAAAAATTTAACCTCAAAGGAGTGATCGAATATGAAATCTGGTGTTGAACCCTTAGTAAACGACCGCTTTGCCGGAGAAGCGACCAAGCGCACGTTGAGTTACCTTCAGGCGCAGCGGGAAAAAGGCAAAAACATTGTAGGCATTTATTGCGGGTACGCACCCCTGGAAGTCATCCGGGCGATGGGCGCGGCGCCTGCGGTTTTGTGCGCTTTTGCAAATAAAACCATTGAGGCCGCGGAAATGGTTTTACCTGCCAATCTCTGCCCGCTGATCAAATCGAGCTACGGATTTTTAAAAACCGACACCTGCCCGTTTTTTGCCATTTCGGAGGCCGTCATCGGCGAGACAACCTGCGACGGGAAAAAGAAGATGTTTGAGCTTATTGCCGATCTCAAACCATTGCATGTGATGGATCTGCCGCAGCTGCCCGATCAGCAGGAGGCGCTCGAAAACTGGACGGTGATGATCAAAAAACTCAAAGGTTTTTTAGAGAAAACGTTTGATACGAAAATTGATGATGCGGATGTGGAAAAGGAAATTCAAGCCACCAACGAAAAAAATCGTCTTATGAATAAAATATTTGAATTTGCGGCTCTTACACCCTCACCGGTCAGCTGGCTTGAGTTCTATGACCTGACGTATTTGGGACAGGCCGCAACAACCGAAGACATGCTGGGCATCCTCAACGATTGTGTTCCCAAGCTGGAAAAGCGAGTATCCGAGGGTATTTATCACGGCGAGGTGAATTCACCCCGCGTGCTCGTCACCGGCTGTCCCGTGGGCGGCGATGCAACCAAGGTTTTTAAAATTATCGAAGAGGCGGGCGGTGTTATTGTTGTTCTGGATTCCTGCACGGGTATGAAGCCTTATGCCAGTCTGATTGCCGAAAACACGCTCGATCCATACAGAGCACTTTCGCGCCGGTATCTGGATCTGCCCTGTTCCTGCATGACGCCCAACAGCCGCAGACTTTCGGAACTCGACCGCATGATTGTGACCTTCAAGCCGGACGTCGTGATCGACGTGGTGCTCCATGCCTGCCATTCCTATAATATCGAATCCCACAAGATCAAGGAACACGTGACGAGTAAGTATCGGATGCCGTTTTTAAAAATCGAAACAGACTATTCGCAAAGCGATATCGGGCAGATTCGCACCCGCGTGGAAGCCCTGCTGGAAATGGTGCACAAAAAATGAAGCCTATTAAAATCATCAATGCGACGGGGCTTGCCTGTCCGCAACCTGTGGTTCTCACCAGGCAGGCCATCGAGTCAAACGATTATGTCCGTGTCATCGTCGATAACGACACGGCGCTGGAAAACGTCAAGCGCCTGGGGGCAAAGCTTGGCTGCAACGTAAAATGCGAAGCCGGGGCGGACGGCAATTACGAAATCGATCTGACAAGGAAGCCGGATGCCGCCTTGCCAAAGGAAGACTTTGTGCCGTCCTGTACCACAGCAACGGCGCAGACCGGCCCATTTGTCATCGTCTTCTCCGAAGATAAAATGGGACGGGGCAATGATGAATTGGGTGCTGTTTTGGTCAGAGCTTTCCTGCACACAATCGCCGGACAGCCTGAAAAACCGGATGTGATGATTTTCTATAATACCGGCGTCAAGCTTGTCTTGCGGGAATCGGAAGTTCTTGATGATTTAAAAGAACTGGCGGCGGCTGGTGTTGAAATTCTTGTTTGCGGCACCTGCCTGAACTATTTCGAAGCAAATGACAAATTAAGCGTTGGCATTGTGTCCAATATGTATGACATTGCGGGAACCATGAGTAAAGCGGGGCGGTTGATTAATCCATGAGCAGCCTGATAGATTATTATGTGATGCTTTTCAAGGCCGTCAGCTACGCCCTGAAGGCGGAAAAGATTCTCAAAGCCGAAGGGCTTCCGCACAAGCTCATTCCCGTACCCAGACAAGTCAGTTCGGATTGCGGCGTCTGCCTGCGCTTCGAGTCGGCATTGCAAGATGATATCAGAGCCGCGCTGGCCGGCAAGGTTGAAATTGAAGAGATCAGAAGGTTAGTTCATTGGGTCACTCATGGATCTGGAAAAAATTAAACGAACAGCGGAAAACTATTACCGCAGCGGTGATTTCTACTGCTCGGAAGCCGTCGTCAAAACGATTAAAGACGCTTTCCAATTGCCTGTTCCGGATGCAGTCATTTGCGCGGCCTCCGGTTTTCCGGTCGGCATGGGTGGCGCGGGATGCACCTGCGGCGCTCTGGCAGGCGGCATCATGGCCCTGGGGTTGGTATTCGGCAGAACCATGCCTAAAGACACTAAAGTGGATAAGGCAATGAAGCTCTCCCGGGAGCTGCATGATGTCTTCATGAAAAATCACAAGTCCACTTGCTGCCGCAAGCTCACCCGGTATGTGCTGATGGGTTCACCCAGTCAGGTCGAACAATGTATTGCCTTCACCGGGAAAATTGCACAAGAGGTGGCCCGGATTATTGACCGGGAGCACAATAAATCAAAGTAAACAGTTCAACATTTAAAAAGGAGGAAGAAGAAATGAAGAAGTATTTAGTTTTAGCGGCGTTACTGTCTGTTTTTTTCTGGCAGCCTGTGCCGGACACGGAACATCGGTTAAAGGTAAGGAAATCCCTATTGAGAACGCGGCGGTTAAGCTTGCGGTTGACGTGAAGGCCAGTGGCCTCAGGCTTATCACGACATCTGAATTGAAGAAAAGTCTTGATGAGGGCAAGAAAATAACCATTATCAGCACACTCCCCGCTGCAGAAGACAAAGCGTTTGGCAAGCTTCCTGGTGCACTCAGCGCCCCATTGCCCAAAACGGAAAAGGAACTTACTCCGGCTGATAAGGACAATCTGCTGAAAATTGCCGGCGCCGATAAGGAGAAGGAAATTGTCCTTTACTGCGGATTTGTCGCCTGCAGAAGAAGCACCATCGGGGCAAAAATTCTTGTTGATGAAGGCTACAAAAACGTTACAAAGTACTCGGCGGAATCACGGCCTGGGTTGAAGCGGGTTATCCAATTGTAAAGTAAATTTATGTTAAATATTGCGGGGACCGTTAATGGTCCCTGCAATATTTAATGGGCTGCAGAGGTTGCGGAAAAAAGGTATTGAACAGGGGCTTGTGCCATATTTGAGGTAATCCTATGTGGGTCACACACAGATTTAAAGCTTTATTTGTGATCACGGTCTTTTTTGTCGGTTTCCTTTGTATAACCGGCTGTGCGATTAAAAAGCCGGATAGCGAATATATCAACAACCATATCAAAGTATTCAATGTTTCACTTTTTGCGCTGGTCAACGAGGATGTCCTTGAAGGCGTCTCCCCAAGAAGAGAATCCTGTATTAGTGGATATGAATTCTACTACGACGATCTGGATCTTGTGGTGAGCTATCGTCAGAACGACCGCGTCTGGAGAATAACAACGCGTAACAAGAAAACCTCCATGTTCGGGATCGCCCCAGACGATTCCTTTGCCCGGACTAAGGGA
>DNYQ01000288.1 GCA_003506745.1 Syntrophaceae bacterium | reverse complement strand
AAATTTTTCTACCGGGGGTATATCGTCGTTTCTGCGAAATGCGTCAAATAAGGCATCCACTGTTGAAGAAAACATTCTGGTAGCAATCAGTTCGAGACGATTACCTCTTGCCTTTAGGTCATAAAGGGAAAACACTGAACAATCACTTTTATTATATCCCATTTCTGATAATCTGAACTTTTGCCTAAAATAATTAAATACCGGATCTTGAACCACCCAGAATATTTTCTTTCCCCACTTCTCCATGATAATGCCCTTGTTCAGTATCTGGGTGAATGTTCTTTTCCAGATGTCGTACATATTAATTCCAAAATGGTAGGAAGTGCCCTCCGAGATGCGACGATCGGACATGAAATCTTTAAATCCCTTAACAAGTTGGCCCGTGCTGGTTGTTTGACCTGTTTGAAATTCAACAGCAACAAAATCATCAATCTGAGCGCTCAACGGTTTGTGTTTAACCATCACAAAATCGAAATTTCCTATCCCAGGTAAACCAACTTCTGAAAAGACAAGAACATTCTCACTTGTCCCGAACTGGGAGATAGCAATTGTCTGGAAAACTTTATTTTTTTCCAAAAAACGCCGGGGGCATAAGGCTATTTCCTGTCCTTCAACATGAGCGGTGCAAACACCAAAAGGGGTGTCAAGAAGTCTGCTCTGTTTATAACACTGTGACCCATGAAATGGGCACCAGAATTTCTTTCGCGAATCATTGGCGTCCAGCGATATATTCCGCAAATAAAATCCAAAAATCTCTGAAGGGTATTTGGCCATTAATCGCTCCCAATAAAATCTTTCCATAAGTGGTTAATCTCGGCTTGATTAAAGTCTTGCTCAAGAATCCAACCGAGATATTGCGCACAACCTCGACAAAATGCCTCACTGTCACTTGTTTGTAACTTTGCCGGTTCTTTCCATCGCCTTTCATCATCTGAATCGCAAGGCTTCAGCACAAGAATAGCGTCATGCTTTAGGGCGTGAAGGCTTCTAATGTGAACGGAAATAGGATTCTCAGAACAAACGATATAATTATTCATCAGTCTGAAGCGCGAACTGGCAAGGGCTATGGTAAGTTGCGACCAAGCGGCGGCTCGCCAGTGATGGTAAGTAAAGATCAGCCTACCATGCGGCTTGATGAGAAGGCGATGACACTCCTGCCAGATTTTAGCGAGAACATTCCCGAATTTCGATTCATTCTCTTGGCATTCAGCCACTGCGGACAGGAGCGGCTGATAATGCCAGTCAGCTTGATCAGGTAAGAACCAGCGGAGCCAACAGCGGAAAAAATGAGACAAATCGCTGTACTGGACATTATCAAAATAAGGGGGATCAGTGACGACATAATCAATGGATTGATCGGGCAATTGCATCATAGAAGAATCATTTTGTTTAACGATGAAGGAGTGCGTTTTTCCCGTAAATTCATCAAGAGATTCACATTCGCGCCCTACATCTAATTCGCCATCAATAATGACCTTGTCCCACCTGGTGCCCGTCCATCTACGTTCTACCGGTGCATGTGCCCATATACCAGCTTTTAAGATGCGCTTATCAAATAAATTGAGCAGCGTACCGGAGGTTTTAGCCTTGAAAACAGGATTGTTTTCTAATGCCGTCCATGGGAAAGAGTACGCATGATGAGAAAAAACGTGGCGTATGGCCCCTGGCCTTCGCTGATCGACGCCTTTATACCCGCAAAGCATGGAATTAAATTCCAAAGAGGTAGAGATGAGCAGCGCAAGCCACAACCGGTGTTCAGGGGCTGTTTCTTCAATGCACCGCTTTGCCTCAGACAGATAGATAAGTTGACGGGGAGAAAACAAGTTAAAATAATTCGTCACACCNNTCATTTTGATCAGGGGCCTTAAAAAATTGGTCATGACGAGCGCATTTACCTACCATGACTAGAGGAACATAACGATCCATAAAAGGGATTTCCAAAAGCTCAGAATTCTTATTGTTTGCTCCGCTTTTCTTGGCTTCGTTCTTATCAATCAATGACCATGAACGGTTTCCGCGTGTAATTTCCAGAGATGGATAGAAATCATGGATGGTTTTATTTTCTCCTGTTGTCTCCGCTCGCAGAGTGAAAGAATCCACAAAAACAGCTTCGTTATCATTGATCCGTTTCCTTAGTCCATAAAGCAGGAATTGCATGTCGCTTTTTTCATGACAATAGGGACATGAGGTATCAAAATAGGGGGACAGTTCCTGATCCAGTTTTTTTAGAAACGCATTGAAAATAAACTGTTTTTCTTGAACGTCGATGTTGGTCAAAGTTGCACGGGCCTGCAGTACGGGAATAGGATCAACGTCATAACCGATAACATTGGCCCCAAGCCTTATGGCCTCATGCAGGGTCGTTGCTCCGCCCATCATCGGATCCAGGATAGTCAAACCCTCCAACCCCCCCGGCACGTAGAAATTACGTTGATCAGGGTCAGTGGATAGCTGCTTGAAAATATAACGAAATGTAACACCGGAACGCCTTGCCCACCACTTATGAAGATATGTATTGGGACGAAACAGGTGCTTGTTGTATGATTCGATTTTGGCAAGCCTGTCTGCCTCTTCTTCAGGGAAGAAAGAATCAATCGCTACTTCGGAAGACGGTACGATAAATCTGCGTGCAATATCGCTGAAACTAAACATTAATTGTGTATTACTCATGAGTCGCTGCATATCACAACAATAGAAATAATACCTACAAATTATATTTGAACCTTGCCTGTGGCATATTTCTCTTGGTGGAAGAATATTTCATTCTGTTGCCAGAAATCAGACAGGGATATTCAAACTGATAAATATATTCAGGCGGCTCTGAGGGCATCCACAATCTTCAGGCGCGACGCGCGCAGCGCCGGCAGGACGCCGCCGATCAATCCCATCAGCAAAGCGAACATCATAGATCCCATGATAATCCCGGGCGTCAGCGTAAATTTAAAGGCCAGTTCCGAAAAGGTCTGAAAGTTCACGGTGGAGATCGTGATGAATTGCATGAAGGAGGCAAAGAACAGCCCCAGGCAGCCGCCGATAAACCCCAGAAGCAGCGATTCGACCAGAAAGGCCAGCAGGATATTGCGCCTGCGAAAACCCAGAGCCCGCAGCGTGCCGATTTCCGCCGTGCGGTTGGCGACGGCGGAATACATGGTGATCATCGCGCCGATGATGGCGCCGATGGAAAAGATGATCGTCAGCGACAGGCCCAGAATCCTCAAAAACTTCGCCATGACTTCGGATTGATCCCGGTAATATTTCGTCTCCCGCCTGGCCTCCAGGGTGAGCCGCGGATCATTTTCAATCGCGGTTTTTGCGGTGTCAAAGGCTTCCCGGTTTTTCAGTTTAAAAATCAGCGAGGAATATATCGGACGCCGGAAGGCCTGCATNNCCCCATTGCAGGGTCTTCTGCAACTCCACCCCCTGAAATCCCCGGACAATGCTGTTGCCGACGATCACTTCCGACGAGCCCATCTTGAGCATGCGGCCCGCCACCAGCCTGACCTGCGGCCGCAGCGGCAGGGATTCCGCGCCGATGCCGCGCACCACCACGTTGGAATGGCTGGAGGACTGCTCCTCACCCTTTTTTTTGAGCGCAATCAGCACGACGGATTCTTTGGCTATCATCGGCTGTCCGCGGCTTCCCGCAGCCACCTGCGGCAGCATTTCCACGATCGCGGCTGATTTCCGCTCGATGCTGCTCATCACTTCCGAGGTTGAGGCTTTGCGCACCACCACCACATTTTCGGGCGAACCGGTTTCCACCAACGTCTTCTGGAGGCCGGCGGCCATCATCAAAACGGCCGCAAAGACAAAGACCACCAGCGCCATGCCGGTCACCGTCAGGATCGTGGTCAGGCGGCGTTTCCAGAGATTGCGGAAACTATAGGAAAAAGGCACGGCCATCAGCCGATCCTCCTTAATCCGTCGGCAATGCGGATGCGAATCGCGTGACGGGTGGGAATGATCGCCGCGAAAAAAGCAATGCAAAACGCGGCGGCGATATCCATATAGATCGTTTCGGTCGAAACCAGAAAAACCGGGAAGTAGGTCGCCAGTTGACTGCCGAAGATCCTGGAGGTGGGAAAAGTCAGGACCATGCCGATGGCCGCGCCGGTCAGTGTGATCACCAGCGCTTCGCCGAAAATCAGAATCGTGATGTCTTTCGCGCCGAAGCCCAGCGTTTTCAGAATCGCGTAGTCGCCTGTTCGCTCGCGCGTGGTCATGGCCATGGTATTGGCAACCACCGCCAGAATGATGAAAATGACGACAAACGACACCATCTGAATGGCTGTGACAATCGCTTCCGCCATTGCCAGAAAACCCAGATTGAAGGCTTTTTCCGTTTCCGTCAGTGTTTCCGCAAGCGAATTTTTGAACCGCTGATCAATCATCACGGCCGTGTCCGCGGCGACGTCGGGGCGATTCACACCGATCATAAAAAAGCCAACCTGCTCGGCATAGCGGGGCCATATTTTTTTTATGCCTTCATTGAGATACGCCCAGTGAAAGAAGAATTGGGTTTCATCAATGGTGTTGTCGCGGCCTTTATAAATCGCCCGCAAAACAAAATCCCAATTCCCCGGGTAGATGGTTCCTTTGAGCGTAATGGTGTCGCCGATCCGCCAGCCGTATTTGGCCGCCAGCTTCCGGCCCGCCACAGCGCCCTTGCGGTCGGTCAGGAATGCTTTTTTCTGTGCATCGTTCAGAACAAATTCGGGATACAGGGCAAAGTAGGAGTGGGGTTCGATGCAGAAATTCGGAAAGAAGTTTTTTTCATCAATATAGACGCCG
Source organism: Syntrophaceae bacterium (assembly GCA_003506745.1). Taxonomy (GTDB): domain Bacteria; phylum Desulfobacterota; class Syntrophia; order Syntrophales; family Smithellaceae; genus UBA8904. Next base: position 1,361 of record DNYQ01000288.1, on the reverse strand, counting down.
CCGAACCAGTTGCCGTAGGAAACTAGCTTGACGCCTTCCACCTGCCGGATTTTTTCCGTATAGGCGATGGGCAGCGGAAAGATAATGGAAATGGCGTTGCGCGTGACCAGGCGCGAGGCGGAAGCCGCCTCCACGCCCGCGTAAAAAGAGCTGACCACCGTGCGCAAAAGGCCGAAGGCCAGAATGGCCACGGCAATGCCTAAAATCGTGAGCGAGCTTCTGAGCTTGTTGTGAAAAGCGTTTCTAAAGAGGATTTTGGTGAGCATCATCGTTGAGATACCCTTTATCGAGGTGGCGCAAAACACCGGCACGGGCAGCCGCGCGCGGATCATGCGTGACCATGATGATCGTTTTGCCCATATCGCGGTTGAGACGCTCCATCATGGAAAGAATTTCCTCGGCGGAAACGCGGTCCAGATCGCCTGTCGGTTCATCGGCCACCAGAATAGTCGGGTCGGTCACGATGGCACGCGCGATGGCCACGCGCTGCTGCTCGCCGCCGGACATTTCACCCGGATAGTGGTCCATCCGATGATCCAAACCCACCATGGCAAGCGCCCTTTCCGCGTGCTCCCGGCGTGAGCGGGTGGAAAGCGTCGTCAGATGCAGCGGCAGTTCGACATTTTCCACGGCCCTAAGAACGGGAATCAGATTGTAGAATTGAAAAATGAAGCCGACGGAATTGGCGCGCCAGGCGGCCAGCTCCGTCTCCGAAAGCGTGGTGATGTCAACATCGCCGACATGAATGGAGCCTTTATCGGCCTTGTCAATCCCCGCAATCAGATTGAGAAGCGTTGTCTTGCCGGAACCCGACGGCCCCATGAGCGCCAGAAATTCCCCCTCGGCAATGTCGAAGGTAATGTCATACAACACAGGCACCACGAGGCTTTCCCTGTGATAACTCTTGTAAAGATTCCTNNATTTCCACGATCGGCTTTGTTTGTTCGGCCATAGAATTACGCTTCGCCTATTACCCGGACGGAACGGTCGCGACCATTCCCTACACCTCATGGTTCGACAAGCTCACCATGACAAAAAAGGATGTCACCCCGAGCCCGTCGAGGGGCATCATCCACTATCTTTCCGCCACCTTGATCTTTGCCCCGTCCTTCAGGCCTTGAGGTTTGAGCACCACACGGTCACCCGGTTTCAGGCCTGCCGTAACCTCCAGCATGTCGCCCAGTTTATCGCCGGTCGTAACAGCCGTTTCACGCACGTTGTTGTCCTGAATCCGATAGACAACCGTTTTCCCCTTCGCCCCGACCAGCGCCGATTGATGGACGGCAAGCCGGGGTCGGAGCTCTTCCCCGGTCAGTTCGCGGGAAAGAAAAGACACCTTCGCGCTCATATCCGGCAGCATC
>DNYQ01000202.1 GCA_003506745.1 Syntrophaceae bacterium | reverse complement strand
CGGTCGGAAAGTGTTTTGGCTGTTTTTTGCGAGCCGCTATCGGTTGTCATTTCGCCGATCTGAAATATATAGACGGCTAAATAATAAGGTTTTTCGGCAGTCGGATCACAAAATGCCGCACCGCGCATAATATCCGCCCGAAACCGGTTGATGGTCTCACTGCACATGGTGTCGAAGATCACTTCACCGGGCCGGAGAAAAGCGCATCTTGAAGCGTCGATATCTCCCAAAGCAAGGTCGCGCTTGACCGAAAGATAATCCGGCAGGCCTTGCGGAAAATGCTCCGATAAATCATATAACCAGCGCCCCTCGGCGCCGGATGCAGAAAAACGCGCCGGGCCTATGAGATCACCCTGAATCTCCATTCCAAGCCGTGGTGCAGCCTTTTCAACAAAATTTTGCACGTAAGCGGGCAGCAGTTTTGTAAAGCGTTCCACATCTATTTCGTTGTTGAGTTGACCCAGCCGCTTGGCCACGTCGCCAAAGGCGGAGGCATTCTTTCTTTGCTCTTCGATGGTCGCCCTCAGTTTTTGCGTGGCAAAAATGGATTCTAACTTTTTCTGGGCGGAATAAGGCGGGACTTCAAAGAGAGCGTCACGCAAAAGATCGCGTAAGGAAACATCTTTCAGCAATTGCCCGACCACATCAAATACCTTATCGCTGCATAGGGCTTTTCTGGCCTCTTCCAACTTTTCCAGAAGTGTCGCCAGCACGTCGCCTTCACGCGTGTTTTCCGCAACCAAATTAAAGATGCGCACTTCGGGATTCTTCTGCCCGAAGCGGTGCAGCCTTCCCATGCGTTGCTCCAAACGCGCCGGATTCCAGGGAATGTCAAAGTTTACCATAATCCAGGCAAATTGAAGATTGATGCCTTCGCCCGCCGCATCCGTGGCCAGCATAATACGGGCGCTGGGACCTTCGGGATTTTTCACCCCTTGAAGACGGCGCGTTGCAGGCGGCATAAAAAACACCCGCTGCTGTTCACGTTCTTCAACGTCCATACCGCCGTGAATATGGGCAATCTGGCCTGTGTAACCAAGTGCTTCAAATCGTTGAATAAGATATTCCAGCGTGTCGCGATGCTCGGTAAAAATAAGCAGCTTTTCGTTTTGATATTGCGCGGATTCGATCAGTTCCCGGAGTTTGAAAAATTTGGCTTCCTGGAATGATTCTTTGACGGATTCGCCCAGATCTATGGTTCGTTCCAGGTATTCCAATTCTTTTTTAAGCTGCGCGGCGTTCTTCGGTTTCGCCAGATCAAGGGCTGCCGATTCAATATGTTCATCGGATTCCTGTCCATCGCTGGAAGGTTCACTATCGTCCGCCGTGCTGGTGTCGAAATAGTCGATCACTTCTTTGAGTGATCGTTGATGATTGTTTTCTTCGGTTTCCGCTACGCTTAGGACAATGCGGGCTTTGCGTCTTTTGAGCGATTCGACCATGGCATACGCGGAGCTGGCCAGGCGACGCTGCAATACGGCCAAAACCATGGCGGCAGCATTTTTGTTAAGACCGGTGTTGGTTTCATAACTCCAACGTAAATACTCGGATACTTCTTTGTAAAAATGCTGTTCGGCTTCGGTCAGCCTGAAACTGATCGTTTGACAAAGCCGCGGCATGTAAATTGGACGACCCTCGTAATCAATCATTTCTTCTTTGAGTCGCCTTATGAAATATTTTGGCCGTTTATCCATCGCTAAAGCCGCGACGGCATCTTCTGATGTAAAGACATTGCCATCCAAAAGACGCCAAAGGGCGGTATAAGGAAATGATTTCCCCATGTGCGGGGTGGCCGTCAAAAGAAGAAGATGTGTTGATTTATCCCCCAGTGCTTCGGCAAGCCGGTACCGCCGGGTCTTGCTGTCTGGTCTTTTGGGATCATTCCAGGAAAGTTTATGCGCTTCGTCAAAGACAANNAAATCTGCACCGCGCAATATTGTGAAATCCAGATCGAAGAAATTTTTTAATTCCCTCTGCCAGTTCCAGGTTAGTCCCGCAGGACAGCATACAAGAACGCGCGAGAGTCGCCCCCGATTGACCATTTCACGAATATAGAGCCCGGTCATAATCGTTTTTCCCGCGCCTGCATCATCGGCAAGAAAAAAGCGCATGGGATTCTGCGGAAGCATATGCTCATAGACGGCTATGCGCTGGTGAGGCAGCGGAACAACGGTGGAGAGTTCCAAACCGTATGCCTTATTAAAGAGATGACCATTTTGAAGACGGTAGGCATCAACAACAAGCTTTAAAGCCTCCGCGTCACCTTCAAAGTCAAGGCGGGGAATAAGTGATAGTTGCTTTTCTGTTTGGGATGGCGGCTGGTCGCTTGCCATTTTGTCTTCGAGTAGAGAACGCAGTCTTTCTATGCGATCTTTCTGCGGCTTGGCCTTTCCGTTTTCCCATCTATTAACTGTTGCAAAGGAAACCCCCAAAAAGGCAGCCATATCCTGCTGGGAATATCCCAGTCTTGTTCGTAAATTTTTTATTTCTTCTGCTTTCATGATTCGTAATATAGCACCTGAAAATATAATGTCAATATATTATTTATGGCTATATATAGTATGTTATGTATATTACCATATTATTGTATTGTTTGCTGAATTAATGTATTATCTTTTAAAATATACGATGTGAAATGAAAATCGGCATGTGAAAAGAGTCGAATAAACGTATGGCGTCAATTCTTTTTCTCATCGCCGACGGCCAGTTTGACCAGGTAGTCGGACAGGCTGAAATCCTTTCGACGGCATTCATCATGAAACCGGCTCAGCCATGCGCCAACGATCTGCTGGTAACTGTGGCGGTCCCGGTAAACGCAGCGGTTTTCGGGAGGATGAGACGCAAAATCGGTGATCGCGTTGAACGCGGAATAGGCGTTTTCTCCAAGCTCCTGCACGTATTGGTAAAATGTGGCTTCCAGATGGCGGGAGAGCGTTATCCAAGCATACTCGATTTTCCGGTCTGTCGTAATGTTCCTGGGTTCGTTGATATGCAGGACGCCCTGGAGCAGTGGCAGGAAATAGGCGCGCGGCATGGTCTCACTCCATTCTCCTCTTTTGATTTGACTATATTCTTCAGTATTTGTTATTTCAATGGCCAAACGACAACGGTAAGTCGCATTATTTTCCGCGCGTCGCTCATCGCTCAGGGCGCGCGGCCGCTTCGCGCCTGGCGGCCTTGCGCAAGGCGCAATTTAGCCATATTGCCGTGAAGCCTGGCGCTTCATGCCATTAAAGTAGGAGGAAATTTACCAACAACGGTGCCTAAAAGCGGTAAAATAGCGGTAAAAATTTAAGGAGGGTAACGGTGTTCAAAAATTTATGTCTTCTAAGTCTTTGATTTTATTTGGCTGGGGAACAAGGATTCGAACCTTGATTAACGGAGTCAGAGTCCGGCGTCCTACCATTGAACGATTCCCCATCAAGAATGAGCGNNGCTTTACGGTATCCTGATTTTCCTTTTTTCCAAATCGGGATGTTGCCGGTAAAGAATCGCGATATTGCCAATGAGACCGATCATTTCGCTATGCGTGGCCAGCGCGATTTCGGCGGATATTTCTTTTTTGGCTTCTTTGAATTCGCCGAATTTGATCTTGATCAGCTCATGGTCTGTGAGCGCCAGATCCACGGAGCCAAGCAACTGGTCCGTTACGCCTTTTGCGCCGATCATGACCAGCGGCTTCAAATGATGCGCCTGCGCCCGCAGATATTTTCGTTGCGACCCTTTAAGGTGTTCCATAATAATCCTTTTTTGTGTATCATCGCTTCATGGAAAACATTACATCGGATTCAGAAGACGGGGATGTGCGCTATGTGGAGATGATCGAGGTTTTTTCCACGTACAATCCCGGCGACATCGCGTTTATCAAATCCGTGCTGGATGGTGAAGACATCCACTATTTCTTTCAGGGCGAAAACTCCGCGATGCTGGTTGCCGCGGGAGCTTATGCCCGCCTGCTGATTCAGCAAGATCAAGTTCCGCGCGCCAGAGAAATCCTGCAGGAGGCGGGATTCCTGAAATGATAGGCAACGGTCGCGACGGTTTCTTATAATTTAACCTTAAACCTTAAACCTTAAACCTTAAATCTTAAAACAGTCTTTTTATTTAATCTCCGCATGATAGCTTTGCAGGGATTTTGCCCGGCCGTGGCCTTGGCGGAAAGCGGCAATCCCCTTGACCGTGGCCACGGCGGCTGCAACCGTTGTGATATAAGGAATCTTGTATTTGATGGCCGCTTTGCGAATGTAAGAGTCGTCGTATTTGCTGAGACGTCCTGCCGGCGTGTTAATCACCAGTTGAATTTCGCCGTTTTTGATCGCATCCACGATATTGGGCCGTCCTTCATACATCTTCAAAATACGGTCCGAGGCAATGCCGTGGCCTGCAAAGAATTTATGGGTGCCTTCCGAGGCGATGATCTTAAATCCGATTTTGGCAAAGGCACGGGCAACTTCCAGGATGCCGCTCTTGTCCTTTTCTTCAACCGTAATGAGCACGGCGCCTTCCGCAGGCAGGCTCTGACCGGTGGCTTCCTGCGCCTTGTAGTAGGCCAGGCCGAAAGAATCCGCCAGCCCCAGCACTTCGCCGGTGGAGCGCATCTCCGGCCCCAGGATCGGATCGACTTCCTGGTACATGTTGAACGGAAAGACTGCTTCTTTCACGCCGAAGTGGCGGAAAGACTTATGCTGCAGGTTCAGGTCTTTGAGTTTCTTGCCCAGCATAATCTGCGTGGCCAGCCTCGCCATCGAGATATTGCAAACCTTGGAAACCAGCGGCACGGTGCGCGACGCGCGGGGATTGGCCTCCAGAATATAGACGACGTCATTGGCGATGGCGTACTGAATGTTCATCAGGCCGACGACGCCGAACTCCACGGCAATTTTCTTTGTGTATTCATTAATGGTGTCGATGTGGCGGGCCGGAATGCTGATGGGCGGAATCACGCAGGCGGAATCGCCGGAATGGACGCCGGCCAGTTCGATATGCTCCATCACCGCCGGAACAAACGCGTCCGTGCCGTCGGAAATGGCGTCGGCTTCGGCTTCAATGGCGTTTTCCAGAAATTTGTCGATCAGGATCGGCCGCTCCGGTGTGACGTCAACGGCGGCATGAACATAGCGCCTGAGCATTTGATCGTCATGAACCACTTCCATGCCGCGTCCGCCCAGCACGTAAGAGGGACGAACCATCAGCGGATAGCCGATGCCGGC
>DNYQ01000166.1 GCA_003506745.1 Syntrophaceae bacterium | reverse complement strand
CCAGAATATCCGTTTCGTTGATGTCCATCTTGTTGCCGATGGTCGCGACAATCCCGAAATCGAGGACATTGCTCAATCCCGTGAGGATTCCCGCCGCGTAAACGCCCGCCTGGGCCACCATCCCGACATTGCCTTTTTTCAGATCGGAAAGCAGGCCGATGGACTGCACCATGTTATGATGCGTGTTGATGACGCCGGAACAATTAGGCCCCAGAACACGGCAGCCGTGTTTGCGGATGATGCTTGCTATTCTGGCCTGGGCCTCCCGTCCTTCCTGGCCGGTTTCGGCAAATCCCGCCGCTTCCACGACAACAAACCGGACGCCCTTCGCGCAGCAATCGGCAATGGCCGCCTCGACGGCTTTGGCGGGAACAATCACAATGGCCAGGTCCACCGGATCTTCGACATCCCGAATGGACTTGTAGGCGCGGACGCCCATGACGGATGCTTTGCCGGGGTTGATCGGATAAAGCTTTCCGGGATAATGGTGGCTGATCAGATTGTGAAACACGTTATACCCTAATTTCCCGGCAACGTCGGAGGCGCCGATCACCGCGATGCTTTGCGGGTAAAAGAAATCGCGCAGGCTTTCCGCGCCTGCTGCCGTGAGGTGGTCATGCAAAACGGGCTCACTGACGAACATCCGGGCATCGACGGTCACATAACCATCCGGATAGAGAAACAACGGATTGAGGTCCAGTTCCTGAATTTCCGGATTTTCAATGACGAGTTGAGAAATTTTTAAAAGCAACTGCTGGAGGGAGGCGAGATCCACGGCCTCTCCCCGATAGCCTTTTAAAATATCCGAACCGCGGATGTCCTGAATCATTTCGGCGGCATCTTTTTCGGTGATCGGCAGAATCCGGAAGGAAACATCGCGCAGAACCTCGACAAACACGCCGCCCAGACCGAACATGATGAGCGGTCCGAAGCTGGGATCGCGCGTCACCCCGATGATGGCTTCAATGCCCGCTTTGGCCATGCGCTGCACCGCGACGCCTTCGATGTGCTGGTACTTGAATGTCTCCAGAATGTCGCGGTAGGCTTTGCTGACGTCTTCCGCGTTCATCAGATGGAGCTTGACGCCGCCGGCATCCGTTTTGTGAACGACATCCGGCGAGACGATTTTCATCACCACGGGGAATCCGATTTTATCGCAGATGGCCAGCGCTTCGTCTTCAGAGCGGGCAATCAGGTAACCCGTGGTCGCAATGCCGATGCCCTCCAGAATTTCCTTGCTCTCATGCTCCATGAGATAGCTGCGGTTGTCGCGGACGGCCTGATGGATAATTTCAGCCAACTCATCTTTCAGAAGTTTGCCTTGTGTAGATGGTGATTCCTTTCGGGTGACAAATGTTCCCGATGTTGCCTGCTGTGATCCTGACAGTGCCTTCTCCATAATGTCCTCCTCCTCTTCCATCCCTGTTTGTATTTTTATCGCGCGCCTGTTTACTTGTGGGAATGGATTAGCACGGGAATGCAACAGATAATATCGGCGGCAATCTGATTTACATGTCGGAAGGGCGTCGCACCCTGTGAAGGATTTTGTCCGACAAGATGTCAGCGCAGGCCGCCGCGAGACTTCTGTGGTCTGTCGGCGAACGGCGTCTCTTTGCTATGGACAGCTTACTAGGAATACAGTGTTCATCCGGTATAATCTAAATCCTGATGGGTGACTGGTGCAGTGAAGGCTGGCATTCTCTAATAATTGCTTGATAATCAGGGGTTAATCATGTAAATTTACTCAATGGACAAGGACGATATTGTAAAGTACTGGATCGAATCATCGGATTCTGATTTTCAGGTCATGGAAAGTCTGTTTGAAAACGGGCATTATGCATGGTCCTTATTTTTGGGGCACCTGGTCGTTGAAAAATTGCTGAAGGCATACCATGTAAAAAAAGTTGACGCGGATTATCCCAGAATCCATAATCTGCCGGAAATTGCCCATAAGGCGTCGCTTGAATTATCCGACGAGCAAAAGTTAGTCATGGCGGAACTGACCACATTTAACCTCAGAGCAAGATATCCTGATTATAAGAACCGGTTTCAAAAGAAAGCCGATCGCCAATATACGGAGACGCGCCTCAACAAAATACGGGAAATGAGAAAATGGCTACAGGAAAAGATAAAAAGGTAATCTACGAAAAGATCAGGGAATACGTCAAGACACTTGAAAAGAACAAGGTGCCGGTCTGGCGTTTATATCTGTACGGCTCCTATGCAAAAAACACATTTCATCCCGACAGTGATATTGACCTGGCTGTGTTCTGGGATCGCGACGATATTGACGGGCTGGACGAGGATGTTCAATTAAGAATGTTGAGCTGGGATGTCGATCTGAGAATTGAACCCCATTCTTTTGCCCGCACCGATTTTGATGAAACCGATCCGTTCGTCCGGGAAATCATCGCAACGGGAGAACGTATTCTCTAAGCGCTGCCTTGTTGGCGAATTCCGTGTCTCCAGAATTCCCGGAATTCAGAATTCACCTGGTATCCGGTTTGGGTGTTAGCGCCGTATCCATTGCCTCAGTTTTTGTTTTGGCGTTCCGGCGCCGCAACACTTAATTCTGCCCCTTTGGCTTCCTAATCCACGTCAAAAATGATTTTTAAACTATTGTTGATTTTGGGTGATGTCCCCATATCAT
>DNYQ01000014.1:3134-3477 GCA_003506745.1 Syntrophaceae bacterium | reverse complement strand
CACGGTGAGCCTATCTGGCGCAGGTTTAAGCGACCACGAGACCAGCAGCAGTGGTATTATGAGACTCTGGCTGAGGCTTTCACGGACAGCTTAACCGATGAGCGATCACGGAATCTGTTAGACACTTTCAAAGCTGAGGTGGATCGGGTATTTGGATATCAAATACAATCTGAGGCGATAATGCGATGATTCAGAAAATCATCTCTGGCGGCCAGACATGCGCTGACAGAGCCGCACTGGATTTTGCCATCTGTCATAATATTCCTTACGGTGGATGGGTCCCCAAAGGTCGAAAGACCGAGGATGGGACCCTCCCTGAGCAATATAATCTTCAGGAGATGCC
>DNYQ01000014.1:0-3125 GCA_003506745.1 Syntrophaceae bacterium | reverse complement strand
CACAAAAAACCATGTATTCATATCGACCTGGATATGACTCCCTATTCCAAAGTCGCAGGGACGATCCAAGAATGGATCGGGCGGAACGGGATAAAAGACATGAACGTAGCGGGACCGAGAGCAAGCAAAGATCCGGAGATATATGGGGCTGTGACGGATCTTCTGAACGAAGTGTTCCTGTGCGGAGATACCACATAATGAAATCCATTCTTAAAAATTTACCCAGCACCCTTGACGAAGCAGTTGATTTCCTACTGGACATTATCCCTAAACGCTGAGATTGGACTGCTGACCACGGAGAATGCGGATTTGATGTATCGCCACTTTTCCTTTGGGTCGTACATCAGAAACAGACTGAGATTGTGGTCTGGTAACGACGCCCTCATGAAATGCTGCCGAGTGTTGTCGGGAAACGAAAATCTCCATGAGGATGATGCTTCTATGATGATACTGGAGGCACTGAGGGAGAGATTGAAACAGACGAGCTCTCTGGGCTTGAGCGAGACTGAGACAGGCACCATCTGTTAAAGGAAAAGAAAGCAATTAGAAGGACATCATATGGAACAGGATAAATCTCACAGTATTTTGATTGGTTATGTGCTCTGGATCTTTGGATTCACGGGATCTCACCGTTTTTATTATGGGAAGCCTATTTCCTGGACGATTTATTTTTTCACCTTGGGTAAGTATCTGGAAGTATAGAAGGGTCTCTGCAAGATGAGCAAATCCCGCCCAATGATTCCGTTTGCTTATTAGTCCCCGACCGCAAATTCAAACCGCATACGGTCCGGTTTACAAAACACTCCGGGCTTCCGAAAAGGAAGCCCTTTTCTTTTTGACATCAGCGACGGCGATCATGTATAAGGTCAAGAACATTTGAACCTTTTGCCGGAGATGATCATGGACGAAATAATCAGAAATGCGATATTCAGGCAGATTAAAAAAGAGCCATTCGGTAAAAAATTCGGCATAACGTTGATAGATGTGCAGGACGGCTACGCCAAAGTTGAAATGAAGTTTTCACAGGACATGGAAAATATGTTCGGCATGGCGCATGGCGGCGCGATTTTCTCGCTGATGGACGCGGCCTTTGAAGTGGCCTCCAACTCGCACGGCACGATGGCGGTCGCACTCAGTATGAACATCAATTATCTGGCGTCGCCTTCCAAAGGTGCAATGCTTACCGCTAAAGCCAGTGAAATCAATAAAACCAGAAGAACCGCCGTTTACAACATCCGCGCCACCGACGACTCGGGGAAGCTTCTGGCGACCTGCCAGGCATTGGTTTACCGGCTGGACAAACCGCTGCCGTTTCTTGAAGAATAAAAAACAGTGTTAAGTTTTAAGTAATTAAGATTTAAGTTCTGTTGATTTCATGCACGGGATGTTGTCTTTTACTTAAAACTTAAAACTAAAATCTTAAAACTTATTAATTGATTTCAATAATCAGGTATTTCTTCTTGCCCTTGCGGATGCGCAGTTCGCGGCCGCCGGTAAAATCATCGATCGACAGTTTTTCATCGACCGTCTTGACCTGGCGTTCGCCGATGTAAATGCCGCCCTGTTCAATCAGACGCTTGGCTTCCGACATGGACTGCGTCAGGCCTGATTTGGCGCACAAAGAGGCAACCAAAAGACCGGCTGCAAGATCTTTCCCTGTAATTGAATAGCGGGGAATGGCTGATGTATCGGCCTCGGGAGCTTCGCGCGGAATATCGCTTGACGTGAACAAATCGGCATCCACCGGACGCGAATGAAACGCTTCCATCGACGCGCGCCACGCGGCCTTGGCGGCCTCCGCTCCATGCGTGACCTTTGTCGCCTCATAAGCGAGCACGGCCTTGGCCATGTTGAGCCGCGCATCGGCCAGCGTTTTGACAACGGCAATATCCGAAAGCGGCAGGAAGGTGAATAATTTCAGGAATCGCTCCACATCAGCATCATCGCAGTTGACCCAGTACTGATAATATTCGTAAGGTTTGGTGAGCTCGGCGTCCAGCCAGACCGTTCCTTTTTCCGTCTTGCCCATTTTCTGCCCCAGCGAGGTGGTGATGAGCGGGAAGGTCAGCGCATGCGCGTCTTTGGCTTCGACCTTGCGGATAAGCTCGGTGCCGGCCAGCATGTTACCCCACTGGTCATTGCCGCCCATCTGCAATGCGCAGCCGTGATGTTGAAACAGGTATAGGAAATCATATCCCTGCAGGATCATATAATTGAACTCGATGAAATTGAGCCCCTTCTCCAAACGGATTTTGTAGCTTTCCGCCGCCAGCATCCGGTTCACGCTGAAATGCCGCCCGATATCGCGCAGGAACTCAATGTAATTGATTTTCGTGAGCCAGTCGGCGTTGTTTAAAAGCAATGCCTTGCCGTCGGTAAAATCAATGTACTTGGAAAGCTGTTTTCCCAAACACTTTGCGTTGTAATCAATTTGTTCGCGGGTCAGCACCTGGCGCATTTCCGACTTGCCGCTGGGGTCTCCGATGAGGCCGGTGCCGCCGCCGACCAGGGCGATTGGCTTGTTGCCGGTTTGCTGCATGTGAGCCAGAGCCATGATGGGCACCAGGGAGCCGATATGCAGACTGGTGGCCGTGGGATCGAATCCGATGTAACAGGTAACGGGCTCTCCGGCGAATTGTTCCGTAATCAAGGCTTCATCCGTGAACTGTTCGATAAATCCTCTTTCCTTCAGTACGTCATAACCGCTTTTCATGCCGCCTCCGCTTTGTTCACTCATTCAACTTGACGCTGATTCGTTCGATCGCGCGGGCCTTGCCGCTTTCGGGATCAATGTCCAGAAGCGCTCCCTGCAGGCGGATGTCGTTTTTGGCCACGTCGAATTTATTGGGAATCTGCGTTAGAAATCGTTCAATGATGGTGTCTTTTTTTATGCCGATCACGGAATCAAAAGGGCCGGTCATTCCGGCATCGCTGATGTAGGCCGTGCCACCCGGCAGCACTTCGTTGTCCGCCGTCTGCACATGCGTGTGCGTGCCCAGAACCGCCGAAACCTCCCCGTCCAGATACCAGCCCAGCGCTTTCTTCTCGGATGTCGCTTCCGCATGGATATCCACGATGACGACATTCGTCCTGGCTTTCAGCCGGGCAATTTCTTTTTTGGCCGC
>DNYQ01000055.1 GCA_003506745.1 Syntrophaceae bacterium | reverse complement strand
GAAAATGCCTTCTGAAGAGAAGCGGGCCAGGGAGACAGAAGACAGACATGCTGATCATAATAGGCCATCATCGCCGCCTGGTAAGCGTCGCCGTAGTTTCCGGTTTTTTCACCGGTTTCAATGGCACCCCGAATTTCGGCAGGCATCCGGGCGATATCCCGGCGCTGATCCGCATCCCAGACCGGAGATGAGAGATAGGGCGCGCATAAAATAATGCCTTTTACTCCCATTGGCTTTTTCTCCAGCAGATAAGCGCAGGCCAGTGCACAACCCCAGGAAAATCCCATCAGATAAACGTCTTCAAGTTTTAAGGCCGAACGTACGTCCGCCAGTTCGACGATATAGTTTCCCACGGAATAAAAATCGTTGCTTGCCGCCCGATCACTTTTGCCGCAGCCCAGTTGATCGTAGAAATATACGGGACGTTCTTCCCATAAAGACTCCAATCCGTCACTCATGCTTAAAAAACCGGGGCCACCGTGCAGTACAAGAATGGGCGTTTTTTTCAGGCCTTCACCATACGCGGCAAACCAGATTTTGCCATTTTTCGTTTCAATCATTCCTTCCTGCATGCTCAATTCATCTTCCCTTCTTTGGAGAAAGGATAATTGACGCTTCCGAAAAACGTTTTTATTTCGGCTGTACCCTCAATTTTATAAGGCAGGTCCCCTCCGGCAATAACGGCGCTGAGGCTTTCACTCCAGTTTTTGAAATTGGCGGTGAGGGGCGCCTGGATTCTGGTTGTTGACGATGAGGGAATCTTAATTTCTTTTTCCAGACGACCGCTCCCGATTTCCTTCCGGTTCAGGTAAAGCGTATATTGAAAAGACCTAAGTGTCAGATCAAAGCGATTCGGATTTTGCACGTCAAGGGCGACAATCAGATTCATTTCAGTAAAGGAACGGGGCTTGAGGGAAATCTGGCGCAGGACAAAAGAAGGCGTTTCCATCATCCAATCCACACAGGACACGAGAAGCACACAAACGGTTAAGATGCCGATCAGGTATTGTTTTTTCATGACGGGAATATACGAAGGATGATCCCGTCTGTCAATTGGATTGTGGCAACCGGATTATGGCAACAGGACGATGTTTTGATCGGCTCGCCTGAAAAAAATACCTGTGACTGTTGACCGCAAGCCATCCAGTCTATATAATCAAGGCGGACTTCATTTGATCTCATGAATTGGAAAGATCGGCGGATATGGCAAAAACGAAAGGGTACCTTGTCTGGGGCATTGTAATCACTCTGGTTTTTCTCGGCCTGCTGGCCGTTCGTCTTGAATTATTTAAGGAAAAACCGCTTGACCCTCCCGAAAGCCAAAAAGTTGAAATCACGCGTTCACCCGAATCCTGGCTGAATATTTATCAGAATAAGAAAAAAATCGGCATGATTCATCGTCAATTCAACGCATTGGAAAACGGCCGCTTCCAAACAACGGAGAATGTGACCATGCAGATCAATACGATGGGTGTTACGCAGGCGTTGAATCTGTCAACCGAAACGGAGCTTAATCCTGATATGACTTTTTCTTCCTTTAATTTTGCGTTGAATTCAAGCTTGTTTCGCTTCACGGCCCGCGGCTACGCAGGCAAAGATAAACTCATTGTGTTTGCCGGTCTTCCCCATGCCGAGGAGAAAACCGTTCTTCCGCTTAAGGACATTCCCCACATCAGCGGCAATATCTACGAAGCGGCATTCCGCGGCGGCCTGGAAAATAATAAAACCCGCGATTTCAGCATCTTCGATCCATCCACCCTGGGAATCCGCAAAATATCGGTCAGTCGCCATCCTGATGAAATCATCCCGATCATGGGGAAACGTGTTCTGACGCAAAAATTCTGCGCCGACTTTATGGGTGCAAAAAATTGCGCCTGGCTGGCCAAAGACGGAGAGGTATTGAAAGAAGAAGGAATTCTGGGGCTTTCCATGGAAAAAGTCAGTGAAAAACAGGCCCGCGAAGGCGTCGCGCCGGGCAGCAGTATTGATTTTACGAAAGTTGCATCCATTCCCTCCAATCGGAACATTGCGGAGCCGTCAAAATTGACCGCGATAGAAATTAAAATCGATGGCATTCGCCACCCCGCTCTCTTTCTTCATGGCGGCCGGCAAAAGTTTCATCATGGCACGTTAACGATTACGAAAGAAACGGTTNNGCGCCGCGAATTAAATTTCAGAAAATTGTTCGCTGGGTTTATCGAAACATTGAGAAAAAACCCGTTTTATCGGTGCCGAACGCCCTGGAAGTTTTAAAAAATAAGGCGGGCGACTGCAATGAACACGCCGTGTTGACGGCGGCGCTTCTTCGCGCTGCGGGTATTCCGGCGCAAATTGAAGCCGGACTGGTTTATCAAAACGGCCGCTTCTACTATCATGCCTGGAATTCGGCATACATCGGTGCATGGGTGACGGCGGACGCTGTTTTCAACCAGATTCCCGCCGATGTCACGCATATTCGTCTTGTGCGCGGCGAAGGAGGCGAACAGCTGGATTTGCTGGGTGTCATGGGCAAAATTAAACTGGAGGTCCTATCCACAAAAAATGATTGAACTGACCAACCTGACCAAAGATTACGGAACAACCCTGGCTGTGAATCATTTGAGTTTAAATGTTTCCGCCGGAGAAATTTATGGATTCATCGGCCCCAACGGCGCGGGGAAAACCACAACCATCCGCCTGATGGGCGGCATCATCGAACCGACGGCCGGAAAAATTGTCATTGCCGGAATTGACGTAGAAAAAGACCCGGTGGCCGCCAAAAAGATCATCGGCTTTGTTCCGGACAGACCGTATCTTTACGAAAAGCTCACCGGCATGGAATTTCTTAAATTCATTGCGGATTTATATCATGTGGAACCTGAACGGCTGGCCCGCAAGTCCGAAGAACTTCTAAAGCAGTTTGCTCTATGGGAATGGGCGGACGAAATCATCGAGGCTTATTCCCACGGCATGAAACAAAGATTGATTATTGCCGCGGCACTCCTCCACGATCCGAAAGTCATGATCATCGATGAGCCGATGGTCGGCCTTGACCCTGAAGCCGTCAGCATGGTCAAGCATATTCTGAAGGGACTGGCGGCGCGAAACGTTACCATTTTTGTATCCACACACACCTTAAGTCTGGCCGAGGATTTATGCGACAGAATCGGCGTCATTCACAAAGGGACCCTTCTTACACAGGGCACCGTGGCCGAGTTGAATCTGACCGCCAAAACCGGTGAAGCCAGGCTGGAAGAAGTGTTTTTGACTTTAGTGCGGGAAGCTTAAGCCCATGAAAAGCGACGTATGGACCTTATTGAAACCCCGCCTGTTTTCCGCCGGAAATGGCCTGAAAGCGGGCAAACAGAATAACCACCGGATGCGGTTGTTCCTGTTTTTATTGATCGGCCTCACTTTCTGGGCAGGCGTTTTTTTAATGGTTTATCGCGTCCTGACCTATTTTCAGAATGTCCAGGATTTCGGCGACATCCTGTCCATGAAGCTTCTTTCCATGATGATCATCACCTTCTTCACCCTTTTGCTTTTCAGCAGCATTATCAATAGTCTGTCGCACCTCTATTTAAGCCGCGACCTATCCCTGCTGCATTCTCTGCCGGTTACGAGAAGAGATATTTTTCTGTCACGCTGGCTTTCAAGCGTGTTCGATTCGTCCTGGATGGTCGTCGCTTTCAGTCTTCCCGTTTTTTTATCTTACGGCCTGGTTTATAAAGCCGGTTTTGTTTTTTATGGGGTTGCCATTTGCGCGATTGTCTGCCTGTGCCTGATCGCCTCGGCCATCAGCAGTTTAATCGTCTTATCAGGAGCGGCCATGCTCCCCGCGGGGAAAATCCGCACCCTTTTTGTCATCATGGGCGTTGGTCTGACCTTGCTTCTGGTTCTGGTTTTAAGGATGATCCGGCCGGAACAACTGGTCAATCCGGACAGTTTTGCCTCCGTTGTTCTTTATTTGAATTCGATGCAGGCGATCAGCCTGCCCTACCTGCCCACCACCTGGATTACGGACACGGTGCGCTTTGCCTTGAAAAGTGAATGGCGTCCGGCGTTTTTTAATCTGGCTCTTTCGGCCAGCTGCTTCTTTTCATTGATGTTTTTTAATGAGTTGACTGCGCGCGCCGTCTATTTTCGGGGTTTCTCCCGAGCCCAGACAACGGCCAAACGTCTTTTTGCCCCGGTTAAATTCCGCGGATACAGTTGGGAAAATCTTCTGAGTTTTCTTTCGCGTCCGGCCAAAGCCTTTGCCGTCAAGGAAATCCGCTCCTTCTTTCGCGACTCGACACAATGGCCGCAATTATTTCTGATCTGCGCGTTGATCGTGGTTTATCTTTACAATTTTTCCGTCCTGCCCCTGGATAAATCGCCGATGAAAACCGTCTATCTTCAAAACGTTTTTTCCTTTCTAAATGTGGGGCTGGCCGCTTTCGTGCTGTCGGCTATTGCCGCGCGTTTTGTATTCCCCGCGGTCAGTATGGAAGGGGAAGCTTTCTGGATTATTCAATCCGCCCCCGTTTCGATGAAAACATTCCTCTGGATCAAGTTTTTTCTTTATTACATTCCGCTTCTCGCGCTGTCGGAAATCCTGATTGTCGCCTCCAACATTCTGCTGGGCGTTACGCCATTCATGATGTTTTTGTCGATCGTCACTATTTTCTGCCTGGTGCCGGCCATCGTCTCGCTTGCCGTGGGGCTGGGCGCCCGCTATCCCGATTTTAAATCGGAAAATCCGGCCCTGTCGGCAACCAGTTTCGGCGGCGTTCTCTTCATGCTGCTCAGCTTCGGCCTGATTGCGCTGGTGATTATCCTGGAAGCGGGTCCGGTTTACAGAATTTTCATGTCGAGAATGCACGGCCACAGCTTTTCCTTGTGGCAAATGCTCTGGTTTGTCTTTTCCTTTAGCCTTGCCCTGTTTCTCTGCGTTTTTGCGGTCTTTTATCCCATGAAGCTGGGTGAAAAAAATCTGCTGAAAAGATGACTGCCCGCCCGCCGGTTTACAGGCTGACAGGATCGGTAAAAAGAGGCCCCGGAAATCGTCAGAAGTTGAAAATTATCTTGATTTTACTTGTCGGATAGGCTAAACATCCCCGCATTCGAAATGACCTGTTTCATCAGATCTTTTAAGGATCTTGTTGAGATATTGAAAGGAGTTTCCATGGCAAAGTACGAATCCAAAATGCTCAGAAATCTGGCTGTTATCGGCCACGGTGGCACAGGCAAAACCTCTCTTTGTGAATCCCTCTTATATGTTTCCGGAAAAAATGAACGGCTGGGCCGCGTTGACGACGCTTCCTCCACCATGGACTATGAACCGGAAGAGCAGAAAAAACGCGTCTCCATCTCGTCGGCGGCCAACTTTGTCGAATGGGACAAGCATAAAATCAATATCGTGGACACCCCGGGTGACTCCAATTTTACCTTTGATATCAAGTGCTCCATGAGTGTGGTGGACAATGCGGTCGTGGTGATCGACTCCGTCGGCGGTGTTGAATTCCAGACGCAAAAAGCATGGGAAATAGCGGATGAATATTCCCTGCCCCGCATGATTTTTATCAACCGCATGGATCGTGAACGCGCGGAT
Organism: Syntrophaceae bacterium; assembly: GCA_003506745.1. GTDB lineage: Bacteria > Desulfobacterota > Syntrophia > Syntrophales > Smithellaceae > UBA8904. The sequence goes on along the minus strand of DNYQ01000055.1, from coordinate 2,417 downwards.
TTCAATAAGGTGCTGGAAAGCATCAAAACAAAGCTCAAGAAGAAAGCCACTCCCGTTTGTCTGCCCGTCGGCTCCGAAGATAAATTTCAGGGCATCGTGGATCTGATTGCCATGAAAGCTTTTACCTTTTCCGATAATAAGGGCGCGGGAAAAGCCATGGACATTCCTGCGGATCTGGCGGATGAAGCGGCCGCTCTCCGATCCTCCATGGTTGAAGACATCGCGGAGGCCGATGACGAGCTGATGAATAAATATCTGGAGGCCGGCGAACTTTCCGCCGAAGAGATCAAGTCCGGTTTGCGAAAAGGCGTGATTGCGGGAACCCTTATTCCGGTCATTTGCGGCTCAGCCGTCAAAGGCATCGGCGTCACCCTGCTGATGGATTTAGCCGTCAGTTCTTTCGCATCACCCGTTGACCGCGGACCGGTCAAAGGCACAAAACCGGGAACGGATGTAACAGAAGAAAGACAACCTTCGGAAGACGCTCCTTTTTCCGCGATTGTCTTTAAAACCATCGCCGACCCTTACGCGGGCCGGTTGACCTTGTTCCGCGTCTATTCCGGCAAACTCAATTCCGACACCGCCGTCTATAACTCGTCGAAAAAGATAACGGAAAAATTCGGGCATATTTTCTTTCTGGAAGGCAAAAATCAGAAACAGGCGGAAGTGCTCATTCCCGGCGACATCGCCGGGGTCGCCAAGCTGAAAGAAACCGTCACCGGTGATACACTGTGCCATGAAAAATCCCCCATTATCTTTGCCAAAGTCGCCGTTCCGCCGCCCATCATGTCTTTTGCCATTGAACCGAAATCCAGAGGCGACGAAGACAAGATAGCCTCCTCCATCCACCGTCTTACGGAGGAAGATCCGACCATCGTCTTCTCCCGCAACGTTCAGACCAAAGAAATGATTCTCTCCGGAATGGGTCAGGTGCACATTGAAGTCAATATTGAGAAGATGAAAAGAAAATTCGGCGTTGAAGTCAACCTGAACACACCGAAAGTCCCCTATCTGGAAACCATTAAGGGAAAAACCAATGTTCAGGGACGCTATAAGAAACAGTCCGGCGGACGCGGCCAGTTTGGTGACTGCACCATTGACATTGAACCCATGCCACGCGGCGGCGGCTATGAATTCCTGGATAAAATTGTCGGCGGCGTTATTCCGGGGCAATACCGCCCGGCCGTAGATAAAGGCATTCAGGAAGCTGCGGCCAAAGGCGTCATCGCCGGTTATCCCGTGGTGGATTTCAGGATATCCCTGGTTTTCGGCTCCTATCATACCGTAGATTCTTCAGAAATGGCCTTTAAAATCGCCGGCTCCATGGCGTTTCAGAAAGGCGTTATGGAATGCCAGCCGATTCTGCTGGAACCGATCGTCAATATTGCCATCGAAGTCCCCGATGAATACATGGGCGACGTCATCGGCGATCTCAACAGCCGCCGTGGACGCGTTCTGGGTATGGACACCAACGGCACCAATCAGATCATTAAAGGACAGGTGCCCCTGGCAGAAATTCTCAAATACGCTCCCGATCTGCGCTCGATGACCAGCGGCCGCGGCAACTTCACTTACACCGAATCGCATTATGAAGAAGTCCCGTCCTATATTGCGGACAAGATTATTGCCGAATCGAAAAAAGAAGCGGAAGATTAATGTTGAATGCCGGAATCATCACGGTCAGCGATAAAGGCTCTCAAGGTAAACGGGAAGACCTGAGCGGCCCCGTCATTGCAGAAATGCTTGCGGGCGCCGCTATTCAAATCAAGCAGACCCTCATCATCCCCGACGAAGTCGATCAAATACAGCAGGCCATCATCAAGTTTGCCGATGTTGAGAAGCTGGATTTGATTCTGACCACCGGCGGTACGGGCGTCAGCCCGCGCGACCTGACGCCGGACGCCACGCTGAAAGTTCTGGACAAAGAAGTTCCCGGCATGGCCGAAGCCATGCGGATCGCCAGCATGAAAATTACGCCGCATGCCATGATTTCCCGCGCGGTCGCCGGTATTCGCGGCCGGTCATTAATCATCAACCTGCCCGGCAGTCCAAAAGGCGCCAAAGAAAATCTGTCTGTTGTTTTACCCGCACTTCAACACGCCATTGAAAAAATGAAAGGCGATGACCGCGATTGCGCAACGTCTCTATAGGGAAAGGCCGTGCGACCTCGCGCCACTTTTAGGCCGTTCGGTTTTTCAAACCGTTTCCCGCCTTCCTTCATCATGAATCGTGTTGATGTCGTTGTCTTTCAGAAACTTCAGGACGTTTCGCCCATGCGTTCCCGGCCAGTAGATTTTCAGGCATTTCGGGCACTGATGATATTGACTGCAATGTTCAAAAACATATTCCGGCACCCGGTCGCGAACGCTTTCGCGATCCCGCGGAATCAGCCTTTCATTGCAGGAAAGACAACGGGT
>DNYQ01000054.1 GCA_003506745.1 Syntrophaceae bacterium | reverse complement strand
GGCAATTCCGCCGACTGCGGCAATCACGGGCTTCGGGTAGGTATAAATTTTTTTCAAATATCTTTTCATCGATTCGAAATAGTCATCAATTTCCACATTCGACAGAGACGACATTTCTTTGATGTCCATGCCGGCCGAAAAAACATATTCTCCCCCGGTGATCACCAAAGCCCTCATGTCGGGATCATGCTCGACATCCCCAAGCGCGTCATTGAACTCCAGCCTCATTTCCTGGGACAGGGCGTTCATTTCATGAGCGCGATTGAACGTAATAACGGCATAGCCTTTTTTCTTATCGACGATAATGTTTTTATAGGTCATGGCTTGTGATCTACCTTTAACCGAAGATCTTTTCCTGTTTTAAAAAAAGGAACTCTTCTGTCGCCCAGAGATACCTCCGCGCCCGACTTCGGATTGCGGCCCATCCTGGGCTTCCTGGTCCGCAGGGTCAACGTGCCGAATCCNNTGCACAGCCAAAGCGACATCCTTTTGCGAATAGGTTTTAAATTTTACCTGTGTTTTTTTGATGAGTTCATTTTTGGTCATGGCACTGCCCCGCCTGCTGTCACGGAGAATATAAATAACTGACCCCTTGCCATTTTTCAGCGCTTTCCTTGACGGATCGCGCAAACTGATTGGCCGCGCTTTCAAACATATAATCAAAAACGGACGGATGCTTTTTCTGAGGATAAACCAGATCGTATTTCCCGCTTCTTCCGGCCAGATCGCCGGCCAGTTTGNNTCAACCAGTTCCTGAATGATCGCGATTTCTTCAGGCGTCATTTCGCGCACGGGGGATCCGATGTCCTTATACCGGCCGCTTTTGACAACGGTCGATTTCACGCCGACTTTTTTCAGGAGTTCCTCGACATTGGCGGAGTGCCAGATGGTCGAAATGCTGCCGGTGATGGTTCCGGGATTGGCCACAATTTTATCCCCGGCACAGGCAATCATCAAACCGCCGGATGCGGCAACGGATCCCATCGACACCACCACTTTTTTCTTTTTCTTGAGCGCCACGATGGCGTCATAGATTTCCTGCGATGCGGCAACGCCTCCGCCGGGGGAATCCACGCGAACAACCACGGCAACGATGGCGCCGTCTTCGCCAAATTCATCAAGGTATTCAATGATTTCCTGTGAATCACTGATCACGCCTTCAACAGGCACCACGCCGATTTTGTCATTCAGGGAAAAACCTTGCGTGCGGGCGCTTCCGGACTGTAAACCGGCTTGATAAAAGAAAAGATATAAAACAACGCAAAGCACAATCAGTAAAACCAGTCCCAAAATGACAGGATGTTTTCTCATGCCTTATTCCTTGTGCTGGTTGCCGATTTTTACGTCGGCCAGCGCGTGGGCAAGCGTCGAACCGATATTTTCACGATTGTTAATATACTGACTGGAAGAGGGTGTCTGAACCGGCGACGGCGCTTCCATTTCCTTGATACTTAAGCGGATTTTCTTGGTTTTGATATCGATGCTCTTGACCACGGCAGACACGGTATCGCCGATATTATACAGTTCGGCCGATGATTTCACGCGCTTTTGGCTGATCTCCGAGATATGAACCAGGCCCTCGATGCCGTCTTCGATTTCCACAAAGATCCCGAAGTCGGTAAAGTTTGTTATCTTGCCCGTCACCACGCTGCCGGGCGCATATTTTTGCGGCAGTTCCTCCCAGGGATTCTTTTCAATCTGCTTGATGCCCAGAGAGAATTTCTCATTGTCCACGTCAATATTTAAAACAACCGCTTCGACCTCCTGTCCCTTCTTGAAATATTCGGAGGGATGGGTGACCCGGTGCTTCCAGGAAATATCCGACACATGAACCAGACCGTCAATGCCGTCTTCAATGCCGATAAAGACGCCGAAATTGGTGATGTTGCGCACAAGACCCTTGACCACCGCGCCGACCGGATATTTTTCTTTCAGCTTTTCCCAGGGATTGGCCGTCGTCTGCTTCAGGCTGAGCGACACGCGCTTTGCCTCCGGATTAACTTCCAGCACCACCACGTTCACCCTATCGCCGACATTCAGCACTTTGGACGGATGCTTGATTTCCCGCGTCCAGTACATTTCCGAGATATGAACCAGACCTTCGACGCCCGGCTCCAGTTCGATAAATACGCCGTAATCCGTCAGATTAACCACTTTGCCCTGAACCAGGGCGCCGACCGGATACTTTTCGGAAATATGTTCCCACGGATTTTCATGAAGCTGTTTCAGACCCAGGGAAACTCTTTCTTTTTCACGGTCAAAGGAAAGAATTTTGACTGTAATTTTTTCACCCTTTTGGAAAATATCCGCAGGCTTGGCGATTCTTCCCCAGGATATATCCGTCACATGGAGTAATCCGTCGATGCCGCCCAGATCGATAAAAATGCCGTAATCCGTAATATTTTTGATAATGCCCTCAACAACGCTGCCTTCCGCGATGCTGTCTAGTGTATCTTTCTTTTCGCTTTCTCTTTGGGAAGCCACAATAGACCGTCGGGACAAAACCACGTTATTGCGCTTGCGGTCATATTTCAAAATATGGAAATCCAGCGTCTGGCCGATAAACTGGTCCAGATCTTTTATCGGACGGATATCGATTTGTGAACCGGGCAGAAAAGCGATGATGCCGATATCCACAGAGAGGCCGCCTTTGACTTTTTCCACGACCGTCCCTTTGATTTTCAGGTTATTTTCGCTGACGTTTTTGATTTCATCCCAGACTTTAAGCTTGGCCGCTTTTTCCCGGGACAGGACCAGATTCCCTTCGGAATCCCGCTTGTCGATAAATACTTCTATGTCGTCACCCACGGAAATATTCACATTTCCCTGGTCGTCTTTGAGTTCCTTGATCGGAATAAAACCTTCGGTTTTCCAACCCACATCCACCATGACAGTATCCGCGGTAATCTGAACAACTTTGCCGCGGGCGATATCACCATATTGCAGTTGGTTAAGGCTCTGTTCGTAGAGCTCCTTAAAGCCCATATCCTCTTCTTTGGACGGCATGGACGCCTGGTGTGCACCGGAAACGGAAGCGTCGGTTTTAACCTCCTTTTCGTTTGTTAAGTTTGTGTTGTTATTGTTAACCATTAACCTGATACCCCCTAATTTTTATAAGACATTTTTTAATCATGGTTGCCTAACATACTGAAAATTAAATAGCAAGACAAATAAGGCGCCCTCAATATTGTCAATGCTTTTATCGCTTTCGCACTACTTTTTTGTCGCAGACCCAAGGCGCCCACTGGATCACGCTTATTTTTTACCTTCCGTCCGGCGCGCCTGAAAGGTGTTTAAGAATTTTTTCGACCACATGTGAAACATCCAGGGACGTCGAGTCAATGACGACGGCGTCCGGCGCTGCAATCAAAGGCGCGATTTTTCTTTGTGAATCCTGCTGATCTCTGACCTGCATGTCTCTGGATACCGCGGCCCTCTCGGCCGGCCCGTTTTTTTGGGTCAATTCACCGTGCCGTCTGCGAACTCTTTCCCCAAGATCAGCGTCGAGATAGAACTTGAAATCCGCTTCGGGAAAAACAACCGATCCCATATCCCTTCCTTCCGCCACAATGTTGCCGCGGGCGCCTGCCTCTCGCTGCAGGGAAAGCAATTTCTCCCGGACAACCGGAAAGGCGGATATGGCGGAGGCGGCCAGCCCCACCTCTTCCGTGCGGATTTTGTCGTCCACATTTTCCCCGTTGACATAGACGGTCATTTTACCGTCAAAATTTTCCAACGTAACCTGGGTTGTCAAACAAAAGCCGGCCAGTTCATCGGGGCGATGGATGTCCACATTATTCTTCAGCGCCTGATAGGCCAGCGCCCGGTAAAGCGCTCCCGTGTCCAGATACAGGTATTGCAGTTTGGCGGCCAGCGCCTTACTCACCGTGCTTTTTCCGGCGCCCGACGGACCGTCGATCGTGATCACTTTGCCCATAATTTTGATATCTCCCGTCTTCCGTGATCCGCAATCCCGCCGGCAAGGAAAACTTGCCTAATCGAGATAAAGCAGGTAGGATGGCCCATTACAATAAACGGGCTGCCTCATTGACTATGTGTAAAATTATTCAAAATCAATATTTTTCTTTAGCCTTGATTCTATTCCTGATCCTTTTCGGAGCTCAGAAAGCGTGGTCCGCCTTTACCATCGATGATGAAAAAAAACTGGGCAGGGAAATTTACGACAAACTGGAACAGAATAATTTCTTGTCCCAGGACAAAAAGCTGAATACCTATGTGACGGAAATCGGCAACCGGATTCTGTCGCACAGCAATAAAGCCTCTTTTGATTACACCTTCTCCGTTTTCAACAGTTCGGGCATCAATGCCTTCGCCACGCCCGGCGGCTATATCTACATCAATAAAGGACTGATCACCGTTGTGGAAAACGAGGCCCAGCTGGCCGGCGTCATGGCGCACGAACTTGCCCATGCCAATTCGCGGCACGTCGCCAGCATCATTGAAAAATCGAAGAAGCTCAACATCGCCATGCTGGCCGGCATCATCGCGGGCGTATTGCTCGGCGGAGACGCCTCAGCGGCGCTGGCGATGTTTTCGGTGGCGGGCGCCACGACCATGAGCCTCAAATATCAGCGGGACCACGAGGAAGAAGCGGATCGTCTGGGCATAGGATACCTGGCGGATTCCGGCTACTATCCCGCGGCCATGGTTGAATTCCTCAAAATCATGAAACAATATGAGTTTATATCCAAAACCATCCCCTCCTATTTCCTGACGCATCCGGGCACCGACGACCGCATTTTCTATCTGGACAGCCTGCTTCAAACGCAATATCGGCGGTCCGGCGGAGCCAAAAACATTGTCGGAAATATCGTGCGGATGCAGGCGCTGATCATCCCGGATTCTCATGACCTTGGCAAACGCCGCGGGGAACTGATAGCTTCCCTGAAGAAAGATCCGCGAAACGTTGATCTGCTTTATGCCCTGGCTATAACGGAAGAGCAGCTCGGTCAAACCAATGCCGCATTGGAGCATCTGAATAAAGCCCTGACGCTTGCGCCGCAAGATGAAGATATTTTGAAAAGCGCCGGCATGATCTATTTAAAAACGGGCCAGGTTGAACAAGCCCGTTTTCATTTACTGAAGGCGGAAAAAATCAATCCTGAAAACGAGCAGATCACGCTGGCTTTGGGCAAGGCGCACTTTGCCGCCGGTGATTTCAAAAACGCCTTGAATTGTTTCCTCCAATTACAGGATAAGAAGATTGTTGATGCTGTAGACATCAACTACCACATCGCCATGTCTTACGGACGGCTCAATCAGCAGGGTGAATCGCATTATTATTTTGGTTTATCTTTTCAAAAAGAGAAAAAGAAAGAAAGCGCTCTTTTTCATTTCCGTAAAGCGCTCGAGTTTTACCCCCAGGGAACACCAAGGGCAATCGCTATTTCTGATGCAATAAAAGAATTGACCGCCGAAAAACAAAAAAAACCGGACAAGAAACCGGTCCAACAACAAAAGGCATCTGAATAAAATCTCATTAAAAACGAAACATTACTTGAAAACCACCGGTCAATCTTTATCGTTGCGAAAAAAGATGCAATACATTATAAGGCACTTACTTTAATATTTTTTACGAAAGGAGTTTCAACAAAGTGAACATTCTAATATTTGGCCCAAACGGCAGCGGCAAAGGCACGCAAGGCGCGATCGTTCAGAAGAAATATGGAGTTCCGCACATCGAAACCGGCGTTATTTTCCGTCAGAATATTTCCAAGAAGACCCCGCTGGGAGAAAAAGCAAAAGCATTTATCGACCGAGGCGAACTGGTTCCCGATGATATCACGATCCCGATGATTTTGGATCGCTTGAAGGAAGATGATGCCAAGAAGGGCTGGCTGCTGGACGGGTTCCCCCGTAATTTGGCTCAGGCTGAGGCGCTTTGGAAAGCTCTGCAAAAAGAAAATATTAAACTCGATTTCGTCATCGAAATCGATCTGGANNGCATCTACTACGACACAAAAACCGGAACGCGCGCCGCCGTGAATTATTTCAAGGAAAGAACCAAAGTCATTGTTGTTGACGGCAGCGCCGGCGTTAAGGAAGTCTCCGAAGATCTGATGAAGAAACTGGGTTAATCAAGCCCCAAAAAATCAATATCAAGCCCCCCGGAATTCATGGAGGGCTTTTTTTAATGGCACAATGGAAAATATAAGAAACTTCAGCATTATCGCGCATATCGATCACGGCAAGTCCACGCTGGCCGACCGTCTGATCCAGTTTACCGGCGTCTGCAATGAAAGAAATTTTCAGGACCAGATGCTGGACAATATGGACATCGAGCGGGAGCGCGGCATCACCATCAAAAGCAATGCCATTTCCCTGCCCTATCATGCCCAAGACGGGAAGGATTATATTCTCAATCTNNGCTGCTGATCGACGCCGCCCAGGGCGTGCAGGCTCAAACGCTGGCCAATCTTTACCTGGCGATGGAACATAATCTGGAGATCATCCCGATTATCAACAAAATCGATTTGCCCTCCGCCGATATTGAACGCGTTCTGGAAGAGATTGATTCGGAGCTGGGACTGGATCCCGACACGCACATCAAATGTTCCGCCAAGGAAGGCATTGGCATTCCCGAAATTCTGGAAGCCATTGTGGCGCGAATTCCCGCGCCCAAAGGTAGTGAAGATAATCCCCTGGCTGCTTTAATCTTCGACGCAAAATACGATCCCTACCGGGGAACGATCATTCACTGCCGCGTCTTTGAAGGTTCCGTTAAAGCCGGTGACATCATCCGCTTTATGTACAACAATGCAGCCTATAAAGTGGAGGAAGTCGGCCATTTTCTCTTGCAACGAACCAAACGCGACAACTTATCCGCGGGTGAAGTGGGATACATTATCGCCGGTGTAAAAACGGTTTCCGACGTGCGCACGGGTGACACGATTACGCATCAGGACAGGCCGTGCGCTCAGCCACTGCCGGGTTTCAAGGAAGTCAAGCCGGTGGTCTTTGCGTCCATTTATCCGATTGCGTCCGACGACTATCAGGACCTGGCTGACTCCCTGGAAAAATACAAGCTCAACGACGCGTCTTTTATTTACGAAAAAGACTCTTCCGCCGCTCTCGGTCAGGGTTTCCGCTGCGGTTTTTTAGGGCTTTTGCATCTGGACATCGTCCAGGAAAGACTGGAGCGCGAATTCGATCTCTCAATCATCCTGTCCGTTCCCAGCGTGCGCTATCGTTTCACTCTCAAGGACAACAAGGTGATTTACGTCGACAACCCTGCACACTATCCCGATCCGGCGGAAATCGCCAAAGGGGAAGAACCTTACATTCGCGCCGCGATGATGCTGCCGGAACGTTACCTGGGCACAGTCATGAAGCTGTGCATGGAAAAGCGCGGCGTCAATTCCAATCTGAATTATAACGGCCCCGGCCGTGCGGAACTATCTTATGAAATGCCGCTGGCGGAAGTGATCTTTGATTTTTACGACCGATTTAAATCCGTCACCCAGGGCTACGGCTCTTTTGATTACAACATGATCGATTACCGGGAGAGCAATCTGGTGCTGATGGATATTCTGGTCAACGGCGAAAAGGTGGACGCGTTGTCGCAGATTGTTCATCGTGACCGCGCCCGCGCCCGCGCCCTTTTGGCCTGCGACCGCCTCAAAGACGAAATTCCGCGCCAGATGTACAAGATCGCCATTCAGGGCGCCATCGGCGGAGAAATTATCGCCCGCAGCACGATCAGCGCCTTCCGCAAAGACGTTACAGCCAAATGCTATGGCGGCGACATCACCCGCAAAAGGAAACTTCTGGAAAAGCAAAAGGCCGGCAAGAAGCGCATGAAGATGATCGGCTCGGTCAGTATTCCGCAGAGCGCGTTTTTAGCGGTGCTGAAGTCGGACAATGACTAGACTATGCATAAGGATCAAGCCGGACTTTACATTCATGTCCCCTTCTGTTTGAGCAAATGCGGGTATTGCAGCTTTTATTCCGTCGCTTCTCCTCAGCTGATCCCTGAATTTGTAAAGGCCGTTTCNNTTGAAGTCAATCCCGGTGATGGGTCTGCCGAATATTTTCAGCAGTTGCGCAAACGGGGCATTAACCGTCTGAACATCGGCATCCAATCCTTTAACGACTCCCTTTTGAAATTCCTGGGACGCAGGCATTCAGCAAAGGAAGCCGGGGCGGCAATGGACGCAGCGCGGCAGGCCGGATTCGACAACATCGGCATCGATTTAATTTACGGCATTTATGGCCAGGACATGAAGACATGGAAGGAAACGTTAAGCAAAGCGCTGTCTTTTTTACCGGAGCATCTTTCATGCTACCAGCTCTCGCTGGACGAAAAAACGCCTTTGTATGAACAATATGGAAAAGAAAGCCTGCAACTGCCCGCGGAAAACGAAGCACTGGATTTCTTTATGACCACATCGAAAATCCTGACGGATGCCGGTTACATCCATTACGAAGTTTCCAACTTTGCCCGCTCCGAAGCGCTTTGCTCCAGACACAACATGAAATACTGGCG
>DNYQ01000024.1:1476-2999 GCA_003506745.1 Syntrophaceae bacterium | reverse complement strand
TCAATCATTCGAGCTTGTAACCCTCGCGCAGGTAGTAAACGTCCCCTTCCATCATCCGGACCACGTCTTGCTTCATGAGCACATCCAGCGCCCGGGGCCGGTAGTCCCGTAAACCGATGTTAATCATCGGACCTTTCGCGTAAGGCAGCTTCACCGCCGAAGCCTGGTCGAACGCCTTTTTCTCCCGCAGATCCCGGATGATGAATTCACAGGCCTTCTTCATCTTCCAGCCGGTGATACGCAGCGCAAAAAACAGTCCTCCAATCACAAAGAGAAGCAGCAGAATAGTCTTAAGGGTATCAGGCATGGCTTCACGTCTCCAGTCCGTATTTTTTTATTTTTTTATACAGCAGGGTGCGGTGAATACCCAAGATACGGGCCGCCCGGGCTTTGTTGTAGTCGGCTTCCTTCAAAGTCTGGCGTATAGCCTGCACTTCCGCATGGGCATGAACCTCCCGCATGGGAGAGTGCTTCTCGGGTGGCAGCATATCCTGCCTGGGTTTCAGATAGAAAGGCAGGTCTTTGTCCCGAATGCAATTGCCTTCGAGTGAGGACAGGGTCCATTCCAGGACATTGGACAATTCCCGGACATTGCCGGGCCAGGCATGGGCCATCAGGATTTTTTGGGCGCTTTGGTCGAGGCGAATATCGAACATGTCGGCCTCCGCCGATAATTTCTGCAGGAGGTTCATAAAAACGGGAATGATGTCTTCCCGGCGTTCCCGTATGGGGGGAATCGTGATGGGAAAAACATTCAATCGGTAAAAGAGATCCTTGCGGAAGCGTCCGTCCCGGATCATGTTGTCCAGACTCTGATTGGTGGCCGCAATCAGGCGGAAATTCGAACGAATCACACGGGTGCCGCCCACGCGCTCAAATTCCTTTTCTTCAAGAACGCGCAACAGTTTCGGCTGCATGGGAACGGGCAGTTCGCCGATTTCATCCAGGAAGATGGTCCCCCGATTGGCCAGTTCAAACTTGCCGGGCTTTCCTTCCGCTTTTGCGCCCGTAAAGGCGCCTTTTTCATAGCCGAACAGTTCCGATTCGAAAAGATCCTTGGGGATGGTGGCGCAATTAATGCGCACAAAAGGATAAATCTTACGCGGGCCGGCCTGGTGAATGGCCTGCGCGAATANNGCTTCATAAAGCTTGACTTTAGATTCGAGGAGGGAAAGTTCTTTGGCCAGTTTGCTCACATCACGCACATCCTTAAAAAGGACCTGACCGAAGACGGCGATCACCTTGCCGTCTTTCTTGATGGGGATGCGGTGCACCACCATTTTCTGGCCTTTGATGCGCTGGCTGTCGCTGAATTCCGGTTCGCCTGTCTGGGCCACGATATGCATGCGCGAGTTCTCCACCACCTCGGTGCAATGCTTGCCGATTTGGGCGCGAGGATCCAAATTCAGAAACAACCCGTAAGGCTTGTTGAAATGAGTGATATAACCATTGCTGTCGGTCACAAGGCCTCCATAATGGATGCTTTCAAAAATCAGCTCATACATTTCCAGCCGCTTTCGCAA
>DNYQ01000024.1:0-1452 GCA_003506745.1 Syntrophaceae bacterium | reverse complement strand
CCTCTAATGACGACAATGGCCTTCCTTTTGCATTGGACAACCGTGTTACTCCTTGGCCGAAACATCATTACCGGCCTTTACACCGTTTATTTACATATGTGGCTACAGATACAGAAACAGTAACTCAAAAAAGTCGTTCCGTTGCCGGCCGCTGTTTGGGCAGCTTGAGAAAAGAGGGCTATTATGGATCAGGAATTGTCTATGCGTATTCACCCCATGCTGTCGCAACTTCGCACCCAGCGCGCAAAGAAGGGCAAGGTGGTTTCGGCTGAGGAGGCTGTGCGCATCATCCGCGACGGAGATACCATAGCCACGGACGGATTTGTTGGAGCCTGTTTTGCGGAGGAGATCGCCATAGCGCTGGAAAAACATTTTCTGGCAACAGGCACGCCACGAAATTTAACCATCGTTTACGCCGCCGGTCAGGGAGACGGAAAAGACAAGGGATTGAATCATCTTGGCCATGAAGGCCTTGTCGGAACCGTTATCGGAGGTCATATCGGCCTGGCGCCGAAACTGCAGCGCTTGATCAGGGAAAATCTCATCTTCGGCTATAATATGCCCCAGGGGGTTGTGACTCATCTTTTCCGCGATATTGCTGCCGGCAAGGTCGGAACCATTACCCACGTGGGGTTGGGAACCTTTATCGATCCCCGGATTGACGGCGGAAAACTCAATGCCAAAACATTCAAGGAAGGAAGAGACATCATCGAACTGATCCGAATCGATGGCCGGGAATGTCTGCTCTATAAAGCATTTCCCATCAATGTCGCTATCATTCGGGGAACAACGGCGGACACGGACGGCAATATTTCCATGGAAAAGGAGCCCTTGACCTTGGAAGCCCTGGCCATTGCAACGGCGGCAAAGAATTCCGGCGGTTTCGTCATTGTCCAGGTCGAACGGATCGCGGATCGGGGGACACTGAACAGCCGCCAGGTGAAGATTCCGGGAATCCTGGTGGACTGTATCGTTTTGGCGCCGCCCGAGCACCACTGGCAGACGTTCGCCGAATTTTACAATCCCTCTCTCAGCGGAGAGGTCAAGATTCCCATGCAGTCTATTCCGCCGATGGAACTGGGTCCCAGAAAAATCATCGCCCGCCGGGCGGCCTTCGAACTCACACCCAATAGTGTCGTCAATCTCGGCATCGGCATGCCGGAAGGCGTAGCCAGCGTGGCCAATGAAGAAAAGATCATTGAATATCTGACCCTGACAACGGAGCCGGGCACCATCGGCGGCATGCCCCTTGGCGGGCTGAATTTCGGGACGGCGACCAACATGGACTGCCTGATTGATCAACCCTACCAATTCGATTTCTATGACGGCGGCGGACTGGATACAGCTTTTCTCGGCGCAGCGGAAGTGGACGAAGAGGGCAATGTCAATGTCAGCAAGTTCGGCCCACGGTTTGTCGGCCCCGGCGGATTCATCAACATCAGCCAGAACGCC
>DNYQ01000038.1 GCA_003506745.1 Syntrophaceae bacterium | reverse complement strand
CAAAGAATATTTGCCCGAGAAAAAAGGAGAGCTGCCCTTGAGCGGGCAAACGATCGCGCTGCTGAATCGCGCGCTCTGGGGTGTCGTGAATGAACCGGGGGGCACCGGCTACGCGGCGCGCATGCCTCAACAGGACGTTTGCGGCAAGACGGGAACATCACAAGTGATCGGCCTGCCCCAGGATGAAAAAGGGCGCCGGCTGAAAAAAATCACCGCATTTCATAAGGACCATGCTTTATTTGTATGCTATGCGCCGATGAAAAGCCCGGAAATCGTCGTGGCCGTCATTGCTGAAAACGCCGGAGGGGGCGGTGCGGTTGCCGCGCCGATTGCCCGTAGAATTCTAAACGCTTATTTCAATAGCAGGAAAGAAGATCAGAAGACGGAGGCGGCTCCGAAAGGTCAGGCGATGGCCCGCAAGACGGATTGACCGGCCGTAGAGGAAGACCATGATTTTTTTAAAATACGATCGCCGTATATTCCAGAATTTTGACTGGATACTGTTTGCCCTGGTGATGTCGCTTTGCGCCATGGGCGTCATCAATATTTATTCCACGGGTTTCAGCCTCAGCGAAAATCAATCGCCGCTTTATTTAAAACAACTGCAATGGATTGTTTTCGGCCTGTTTTTAATGATGATTACTTTTTTGATGGATTACCGCTCTATTCATCAGGCGGCTTACGTGATTTATGCGATTTCCATCGCCTCTCTGATTGCGGTGGCCTTATTCGGTCACACGGCTAACGGCGCGCAACGGTGGATATCGTTCGGATTCGTTTTATTTCAGCCTTCCGAACTGATGAAGATCAGCGTGGTGATCGCTTTGGCCCGGTATTTTGATGATCATAAATCCAATGAGCCGTATCTGTTGAGAGAGCTGTTTGTTCCTTTCCTGTTGGTGCTGCTTCCCTGTGTCCTGATCTTGAAACAACCGGATTTGGGTACCGCGTTGATGATTGTCCTGGTTGCCGCTTCGATGGTTCTTTTTATCGGCATGAACTGGAAATCCATCGGGATTGCCGTAGCCAGTGTTGTGGTCCTGTTGCCCCCGGCCTGGCATTTCTTAAAAGATTATCAAAAAGACCGATTGCTGACTTTCCTTTCGCCCGAGAGTGACCCGCTGGGTACGGGCTACCATATTATTCAGTCCATGATCGCGATCGGCTCCGGAGGATTTCTGGGCAAGGGATTCCTGAAAGGTTCGCAAACCCAGTTGAAGTTTTTGCCCGAGCAGCAGACGGATTTTGTTTTTTCCGTGTTTGCCGAGGAATGGGGATTTATCGGCGGGCTGGTGTTGATGGTGATTTTCACGTCTTTGATTATCTGGGGATTAAGAATTGCCTTGCATTCGAAAGATTTATTAGGCACGATACTGGCCTTCGGCATTACCGCGCTGATCGCCTGGCAGGTCATCATCAACATGGGAATGGTTTTGGGCGTTCTGCCGGTTGTCGGCATTCCATTACCTTTCTTAAGTTACGGCGGTTCAGCGATCGTTTCTCTGCTGGCGGCGATCGGATTGCTGATGAACGTGAGCGTGCGCAGATTTATTCTGCAGCGCTGATTAATTTTTTCACACCAAACGTCAAGGAGCAAAAGATGTGGAAGAAAAAAAAGCATGTAGAAGACACCAAGGCTTTTTTGGGGAAAGGCGCCGAGTTTATCGGGAAACTGATCTTCAAAGGCCATGTTCGCATTGACGGCGATTTTCAGGGAGAGGTTTTTGGGGACGGGTCCGTTGATGTGGGAGAAGGCGCCCTGGTGAAGGCGAATATGGCGGTGAACAGCGTTTACATCGGCGGGGAGGTTCAGGGCAGCCTTGAGGTCAAAGAAAAAATCAACATTCATTCCACGGGCAAATTCATCGGCGACGTACGGACGCCGGTTTTTATCATGGAAGAGGGAGCGCTTTTTGACGGCAGATCAAATATGGTGGAGGCGAAAGAGCAAAAAAAAATCAGTTCGGCCGGGGATTAAGTCCTTTCCGGTACTTATTTCGTTATCATCATGGTAATTTATCAAAATCAGACCGCCGGTCATAAAAAAGCTTGACAACCCCATTGGGGTATGATTAGTAACCTCCGTCCTCGCGGTGTGGCTAGGTTCAGCATAAGCCCGGTTATTGAACTTTCAAGTTTCTGTAACAAATCACTGCAGAGATTACGCTGTTTGAAATGTCAGGTCATATTAATGCGCCTTATTGGTCCGCTCAACATTCGTTTCCGGGGCAATAAGTTCTGAAAAAGACGAGGTCAGTTGTGGTTACCGTAATTCCAGATTTAACGCTTTTCGTTCAGATGGCTACATTCATAGCCTTGATTTTCATACTCAATTATCTTCTTTATAAACCCATCTTATCCATCATCGACCGCCGTAAAAAGCAGATGGACGAACTCGAAAACGAAATTAAGCTTTTCAACGATTCCGTCAATAAAAAAGCCGCCGAATACGATGAAAAGCTCAACAAGGCGAAAACAAGCGCTTCTGATTTGAAAAAAGAAATTATCGGCGAAGGCACCGCTCAGGCCAAAAGCATTGTGGATGCCGTCCGAAACGAAATACCTCTCATGAGCCAGGAGTTTCAAAAAAGGATGGACGCGGAAATGCAGGCAGCCCGCCAGATCCTGGAAGGTCAGTCCCGTAAACTCTCGCTGGAAATTGCTGAAAAGGTTCTGGGAAGGAGAGTTCAATGAAAGCTTCACGTCGCTCCGTCTATTTCTCACATTTTCTTTCCATTTTAATCGTTCTCATAACCGNNTGGCTTCTGGCGCCCAAAATCAAATCTTTCTTTGCCGGCCGGCGTCAGGAAATCAAAGAATCCCTGGAAAACGCCACCGTTCAAAAAGCGGAGGCTGAAAAGCAGTACCGGGAATACGCGGAAAAGATTGATAAGGCCTCTCAGGAAATTGACGGCATTTTTGAAATGATCAAAGCTCAGGGCGTTGTCGAGAAACAAAAAATCATTGAAGATGCGACCAAAGTCGCCCAGAAAATGAAAGAAGACGCTCAGGCGCGCATCGAACAGGAATTGAAAAAAGCTTCGGGTCAACTGAGGAGTGAAGCGGTTGCCCTTTCCGTGCAAATGGCGGAAGAAATATTGAAGAAAAATATTACAGCCCAGGATCATGAAGCCATGGTCAAGGAATATATGGATAAGGTGGTGAGCAAAAATTGATCAGCAATATTTCAAAGCGATATGCTCGCGCATTTTTTGAAATTGCCGGGGAAGAAAAAAAGCTGGAGCAATATTACGATGAACTTCGGCAGTTTTCTTCAATGGTTAAGGAAAATAAAGATTTAGGAGGCTTTTTAGCCAATCCGATTTTTGATCAGGACAGCAAGAAAAAGGTGCTGCAAAAGATCATCGGCAAATTATCGCTTTCCAAAATGACGATTAATTTTTTAAATTTGCTGATTGATAAGAAGCGGATTGATGTCCTGCCGGACATTGAAACCTGCTACCGTCTGTTGATGGACGAGACGCTGCAGAAGGTGAGAGTGACGGTTAAAACGGCCTTTCCTCTTTCCAGCCCAATGCAGGATTACATTATGGCGAATTTGAAAAAAATGACAGGCCGCTCCGTGGAAGTCACGGTGGAAGATGACCAGGGCCTTTTGGGTGGCATAGTCATTGGTGTTGGTGATACGCTTTATGACGGCAGCATCAAAAACCAATTGAATAATATGAGGAATCTCTTAGGGGAGGCAAGATAAGACATGGAAGCAATCAAGGCGGAAGAAATTAGTCAAATTATTTCTGAGCAAATTAAAAGCTATGAAAAAAAGCTGGATATAAGCGAAACGGGAACAGTCCTGTCCGTCGGTGACGGTATCGCGAGAGTTTACGGTGTGCAAAACGCAATGGTCATGGAGCTTCTCGAATTCCCCGGCGGTATCCTGGGCATGGTGCTCAACCTG
The DNA here is from genome assembly GCA_003506745.1 of Syntrophaceae bacterium. Classification (GTDB taxonomy): domain Bacteria; phylum Desulfobacterota; class Syntrophia; order Syntrophales; family Smithellaceae; genus UBA8904. The sequence continues at coordinate 1,727 of DNYQ01000038.1, read as the reverse complement.
GAAGCCGACAATGTCGGCGTTGCCATTCTGGGAGAGGTGACGCACATCAAAGAGGGCGACATCGTTAAGAGAACCGGTAAAATCGCGCAGGTCCCGGTGGGTGAAGGCCTGCTCGGCCGCGTGATTGACGCGACGGGAGCGCCGCTGGACGGCAAGGGTCCCATCGAGTCCAACGAGTTTCGCCGTATTGAAATGGTGGCTCCCGGTGTGATCGCCCGCCAGCCCGTTAATCAGCCGATGTACACCGGCCTCAAGGCCATTGACGCCATGACGCCGATCGGACGCGGTCAGCGCGAACTGGTCATTGGCGACCGTCAGATTGGTAAAACAGCCATTTGTGTTGATGCGATCATTCGCCAGAAAGACACAGGCGTCAAATGTATTTATGTCGCCATCGGCCAGAAAAAATCCACCGTGGCGCAGGTTGTGGAAAAATTAAGACAGCATGACGCGATGTCCTACACATGTATCGTTGCCGGATGCGCGTCCGACCCCGCAACCCTTCAGTACATTGCGGCTTACGCCGGTTGCAGCATCGGCGAATATTTTAGAGACAAAGCGCAGGATGCCTTGATTGTTTATGATGACTTGTCCAAACAGGCCGTTGCTTACCGTCAGATTTCGCTCTTGCTGCGCCGTCCCCCCGGACGCGAAGCTTATCCCGGCGACATTTTCTATAACCACTCCCGTCTGCTGGAACGTTCAGCCCGCGTCAGTCAGGAATTGGGCGGCGGATCGCTGACCGCTCTGCCGATTATCGAAACCCAGGCGGGCGACGTGTCGGCTTACATTCCCACAAACGTTATTTCCATCACCGACGGTCAGGTTTACCTGGAGCCAAGTTTGTTCTTCTCCGGTATCCGTCCGGCCATCAACGTCGGTCTGTCCGTGTCCCGCGTCGGCGGCGCCGCTCAGGTGAAAGCCATGAAGCAGGTTGCCGGCACGCTGAAACTGGATCTGGCCCAGTTCCGCGAACTGGCGGCATTTGCCCAGTTCGGTTCCGATCTGGACAAATCCACGCAGGCGCAGTTGGATCGTGGTGTCCGTCTGGTCGAACTGCTTAAACAGCCGCAATACCAGCCCATGTCTTTGGGGCAGGAAATTGTCGTTCTGTTTGCGGGAACCAGGGGTTTCATTGATAAAATCGATGTTGAAAAAGTCCAGATTTATGAAAAACAGCTGCTGAGTTTTGTGGAAAGCAAGCATTCTGATATTTTAAAGGAAATAGAAGATAAAAAAATTATTTCGCCCGAGCTGGAAAAGAAGATGAAGGATGCTCTGACGGCATTCGACGCCGTTTTTGTGGCGGAATAGATTAAAAAAATATAAACAGTTGAGGAGAATTTTCAGTGGCCTCGCTTAAAGACATAAAAAGAAAAGTTAGCGCCGTTCAAAAGACGAAGCAGATTACACGCGCCATGAATATGGTTGCCGCGTCTAAATTTAAATCGGCGCAGGTGAAGATGGAAAATTTCCGGCCCTACGCCGGGAAATTCATGGATGTTCTCAATAGCCTGGCTTTACGCGTGGATGCCTCGACGCACCCGCTTCTGGCCGTTCGGGACCCCAAAAAAATTCGCGTGATCTGTATGACCTCCGACCGCGGACTCTGCGGCGGCTTTAATAGCAACCTGATTAAAGCGACTGAACGATTTTTAAGAGAGAAGGCAAGAGAAGGCAGAGAGATTGCCCTGATCAACGTCGGCCGGAAAGGCAGGGATTTTTTC
>DNYQ01000219.1 GCA_003506745.1 Syntrophaceae bacterium | reverse complement strand
TGTAATGGAAGAAGACTCCGCCCAATACGCCGCCGGCAGCCAGTAAACTGAGTGGCTTTAACCAGCCTTTCCAGATCGTGACCGACCACGGCACGCTCGGATCCTTATGAATATCGGCGTAAATCGCCGGTTTTTCCTTCAGCACATACATGAAGTGTGTGCCACCAACATATTGATTACCGTAGGTAGTTGCATCCCCGCCCAGTTTTTCCACGCGTTTGGCAGCGGTCGCGAGCATTTTATCCTTCAGTCCCCATGACAATGCGCCAGTCGGGCAGGCTTTCACACAAGCCGGTTCCAGGTTATTGGTAATCCGGCTTTCGCACATGTCGCATTTGTAAACCTTGTCGGTTGCCGCATCGTAGCGCGGAATTTCAAACGGGCAGGCCGCAACACATTCCTTGCAGCCGATGCACTTGTCGTGATCCAGACCGACGGTCTTGGTCTCTTTGTTATAGTGCAGGGCGCCGCTGGGACAGACCGTCACGCAGGCCGCATCGGTGCAGTGCATGCAGGCTTCCTTGCGGAACAGCCACTTGACGTTGCCTTCTTTATCCACGTAATCCTGATAATGGATCAGCATAAACGTATTGGGATTAAGTGAAGGCGGATTCTGGTAAGTGCCCCGGTTTTCCGTCTGAGAGGCTTTAAGCGCGTTCCACTGTTTGCAGGCTAGCTGGCAGCCGCGGCAGGCGGTGCATTTCGAATCGTCGTATAATTTAATTTTTTCGGTCATCTTACTTCACCCCCTTCTTCACAACGTTCGCCATGAAAGCTTTGGTCTCGGGTATCATGGTGTTGGCGTCGCCGATTGTCGGCGTCAGAAGATTCGCCGCATCGCCGTGGGTAAAGACTTCTGCTTTCTTATCACCCGGATTATAGGTCCGGTCCTTGGTTGTAATCCAGCCGTAATGCCAGGGGATACCGACTTCATGGATGGTATTCCCGTCAATATTAAACGGTTTGAAACGCGGCGTGACGATGGCCGAACATTCCACCTCGCCACGCGCCGAACTGACGATGCATCGATCGCCGTTCTTAATGCCTTTTTCATTGGCCAGTTCCGTCCCGATTTCCACAAACATGCCGGGCTGCATTTCCGCCAGCCACGGACACCAGCGGGTCAGCACACCCGTCTGCCAGTGCTCGCTGACCCGGTAGGTCGAGCAGATGAAGGGGAAGCGGGGATCGCAGCTTCCGACATTGGAATACACATCGAGGTCGGACCCCACACCGGGTTTATCAAACCGTTTGATCACCGGGTTGTTCTTCTGCGGAGACAACAGGTTTTTTTCCACCGGGCATTCCAGAGGTTCGTAATGCTCCGGAAAAGGACCGTCGGTTAAGCCCGGGCCATAGAGGCTGGCCACACCGTCCGGTTTCATGATGAAGGGCGGCCGGCCCTTGCCGGGATCGCCCGCTCCATCCGGAACGTCGCCGACCCATTTTTCGCCGTTCCATTTAATAACGGCGCGGGATGGATCCCAGGGATTGCCGTTGAGATCAACGGACGCGCCGTTGTAAATGATGCGGCGGTTGACCGGCCACGACCAAGCCCATCCAGGGGTAAGTCCCAAACCGGTCGGATCAGCCGTATCCCGGCGCATGGGTAAAATACCCTTGTCGGCCGTCACGGATCCGCAATAAACCCAGCAACCCGATGACGTGGAGCCGTCATCCTGCAGCCAGGCGAACGTGGGCACCAGATCGCCTTTCTTGAATTCCTTGAATTCGCCCTTCTTGGTCGGATTTTCTACTTTCTTATCGACCATGAAGAAGCCGTTGATTTCAGCCGCTACTTTGCGGGGATCGTAGTGGAAATGCTTGCCCACCATTTTGCCGTAGGGCCAGGTTAACTGCGTAATGGCTTCTTTGTGCGGTCCACCCTTCTTCTCGTAAAGTTCCTGAACTTTGAAGAGAATTTCACTCATGATGTCGCCGTCCGGCAGGGCTTCTCCCGGAGGATTGACAGCCTTGTAGCGCCATTGCTGCAGCCGGCCCGAGTTGGCGATGCTGCCTTCCTTTTCGATGGAGGCGGCGCAGGGCAGCATAAAAACTTCCGTTTTGATTTTGGCGGGATCCATGCCGGGACCGCGCCAGAAGGAGCCGGTTTCGTTGTCGAACAGGTTGACGTTGACCATCCAGTCGAGCTTACCCAGCGCCTGGCGGACTTTGTTGGAGTGGGCCCCGGAGCAGGCAGGGTTCATGCCCCAGGCAAAAAAGCCGGTAAACTTGCCCTTGTACATCTGATCGAAAATCATCAGCCAGGAATAGTTGGCCCCGTCGTCAACCTTGGGCAGAGCGGCATAGGCCTCTTCAAGGCCCATGCTCATTCCGTACATGGACCGCAGGAAGCTTGTCGAATACTTCGGGAAGTTCTTCCACCAGTTGAGCGAATTCTTTTCCTTGGTTTTCGGTGTCCGCTTCTCATTGTAAGCTTTCAGCGTCGGCAGCGATCCGGTCGGCGTTCCCAGGTAACCAGGCCAGATGTGGAATAAAAGGCCGTGGTCTGTGGAACCCTGCACATTGCCTTCGCCCCGCATGGCCGCAACACCGCCGCCCGC
>DNYQ01000039.1 GCA_003506745.1 Syntrophaceae bacterium | reverse complement strand
TCAGCATTTCCATTCTGGCGGCTTCGCTGTTTATCGGGTTGTTCGGCGTCAACGGCCAATGGATTTCAATCGTCGTAACCTCCCTTGTTCTTTTTCTGGCCGGTGAGGCCATTCCCAAAACATTCGGCGTTACGTATCCCATGCAGGTTTCGTCAGCCGTGGCGCCGCTGTTGCTCTTGATTTCCCGTTTGGAATTTCCGATTGTCGCCGCGCTGGAGAAAACGCCCGGTTTGATCTTAAAAAAGCTGGATCAGCGCAAGACCAGGGAGACGGATGTTTTAATGGAGGATGAATTCAAGCACCTGATTGATGCGGGCAGCCGTGAAGGCGTTGTGGATGAATCTCAAAAAGAACTCATCAAGACGATTTTTGAATCGGGGGACAGGCCGGTGACGGATATCATGATCCCCCGGGTGGAAATGTTTTGTCTTGCCCTGGATATGCCGGCTTCGGACATTGTCCGGGAGGTGGTTCGCGGCCGGTATGAGCGGGTGCCCGTTTATCGGGAAGACCGTGACGACATTATCGGCATTCTCTTTGCGCGCGATTTGCTCAATGATACTTTGCGCCGCGGGGAATCCGCCTCCATTGAGAAACTGCTGGCCAGACCCTATTTTGTTCCGGAGAGCAAAACCATTAACGGCCTGCTTCATGCCTTTCAGGAAAAATCGATTCAGATCGCCATCGTGGTGGATGAGTACGGCGGTGTGTCCGGTCTGGTGACGCTGGAAGACATTCTGGAACATTTGTTTGAAGAGGCCTACGGTGATGATGATGCGGCCAATTGCGAGTGCGATGTCCTGGATGCGAACACGATCATTGTTCCCGGCAAGATGTCGATCGAACAGGTCAACGAACTGTTGCAGGCTTCCCTGCCTCAGGATGAATTTGACACCATCGGCGGCTTTGTTCTGCATTTATTCGGGAAAATGCCTGAACGTGGTGAAAAGATCCACTGCGAAGACTATCATTTTCGCATCGAGAGCGTCGGCAAAACCCGAATCCTGAAAATACGGATTGAAAAAGAAAAACAAGCCCCATCGGAGGCGGACGAATGAGCCTCTATCTGATGATCGCCGTTATATTGCTTTGCCTGGTTCTGGAAGCCCTTTATTCCGGAGGGGAAGTGGCTTTATTTTCCTCCGACATCAATAAAATAAAGTATCACGCGCGCCGCGGGTCATCCGGCGCCAGGCAGGCAGTAAAATTAAAAGAACATCCCGAATGGTTTATATCGACCGCGCTCATTGGCACCAATCTGGCGATTATTGTCGCTTCCACGCTGGCCACGGGTCTTTTGATTCAATATTTTGGCGTCAAGCAAGGTGAGCAAATTGCTTTTCTGATCATGCTGCCCGCCTTGTTTGTCATGATCATTATCCGCAGCATTTTTCAGCACTACGCCGAGTTCATGGCCATGAAAGTGGCCCATTTTATCCGTCTGTCATCGCTGGTCTTTTATCCGCTGGCCTATTGTGTCGCAGCCATATCCCGGGGCGCCGTCAATATTTCCTTTGATCAAAAAGTCAAGCAGCCGTCCTACATTACCAAAGAAGGTTTGAAGTATATTTTAGGCGAAAAAACTCAGGGCGGCGATATCCTGACAACGGAGAAAGAAATGGTCAGCCGTGTTTTTGATTTCTCCGAACTCACGGCGGAAAAGATTATGGTGCCGATTTCAGCTCTAACCGCTTTGCCGCAAACGATGACCATCGAAGAAGCGGCCCGTGTTGTCGCGGCAAAAAAATATATGCGCATTCCCGTTTATTCAGACACGGTCTATAACATTGTCGGTATTTTGCATTATTTCGATCTTCTGGAAATGTTATTGAAACAACAGCAAACGCCGGCGACGGATTCCAGCGCAGCCACGGTGGCCGGCTGTATGCGGACGGATGTTTTTTATGTTCCGGAAACGAAAAAGGCCGGTCCGCTTTTGATGGACATGCAGAGAAAACGCGAACACATGGCGGTGGTTGTTGATGAATACGGCGGGGCCGTCGGCATTGTCACCATGGAAGACATCGGAGAGGAAATTGTCGGCAGCATTGATGAAGAATACAACAAGGGCGAGAAACTATACAAAAAGACGGCTCCCGGCCGTTATTTGATCAATGGCCGGATGAAAATAGATGATCTGAATCAAATCCTGTTGACAAGATTGCCCGAAGGCAATTATGAAACTCTTGGCGGTTTTCTCATCCAGCAGGCGGGAAGAATTCCCCTGCGCCGGGAAAGACTTGAATTTGACGGCATGATTTTTGTGATTGAAAATTCCGACCAGAAAGCCGTTCGGGAAGTTCTGGCCATTTTTCCACCGCAGTTGGAAGGGCCGCGGACATCAACACGTTGAGGTGAAGGCCATTGGGAAAAAACAGGGAATTCTGTGCGCTCATTTTAGCGGCGGGGAAGGGAACCCGCATGAAATCGGATATGGCCAAAGTGCTTCATGTTCTGGAGGGAAAGCCCCTGTTACACTATTCCCTGAAGGTGGCTCGCGAAGCCGGCGCGACAAAAATCGTTGTGGTTGTAGGACATCAATCGGACAAAGTCCAGGAAGCGTTTCCTGATCCGGATTTGATTTTTGTGGAACAGATGCCGCAACTGGGAACGGGACACGCCGTAATGCAAGCCAGGGCAGCTCTTGCAGACTATCAGGGTTTAACCGTCATCCTCTGCGGCGACGTGCCGCTTTTAAAACCGGAAACGATTCGGTCGCTGATTCATCACCATCAGGAAACGCAGGCTTGTGTGACGGTGCTGACGACCGAGCCGCCCGGGCCTCACGCCTATGGTCGCATTGTAAAAAACGCCCGCGGCGACGTCTTGAAAATTGTCGAGCA
>DNYQ01000259.1:2007-4047 GCA_003506745.1 Syntrophaceae bacterium | reverse complement strand
ATTTCTTAACTGTGCCGCAACGCGATGTTCGATCGAACGTCGAGGAAAGAATGGGGTCAGGTTGAACCTACCCTATTTTTTCATACGAGTTCATCAAAAATTTTATTCACGACATCAACATACTGATCCCGGTGATGGGTTTTATTGATTCTCTTTCGTATTTTTTCCCTGTTTTCAATAAAGCTTCCCATATACGTCCAGACCTCTTTCATTTTATTGGTAATATGCGCGGGGCCGGACAATATTGTTGAATACTCCGCAAATAATTGGTCATGGAAAACCCTCAAAATCCTGATTTTTTCATCATAAGGTTTCTCGGCGCGGAACTTAATTTCTTCCGCCAGGAACGGGTTCCCCAGCAGGCCTCTGCCGATCATCCACCGGTTGATTGATCCGAACCGCTTTGACAGCATTTCCAGTTTCCCGGAAGAATCAATGTCCCCGTTATAGACAACCCCGTGTTGCGATAGATTAAGGCACTGCTCAAAAATATCGAGGTCAACTTCACCTTCATACATTTGCAGAGCCGTCCGCGGATGAATGATCAGTTCCGCAATCGGATACCGGTTGAAAATGGGAATAAGCTGCAACACCTCGTCCGGATATTTTAACCCGATCCGGAGCTTGATCGATAATTTCGGTTTCAACGCAGGCATCGCTTTCTCAAGAAAATATTCAACACTGTCCGGACAGCAAAGCAAACCCGCGCCCCTGCCCTTCTTCACCACCATGGGGAACGGACAGCCAAGGTTCCAGTTTACCGTGCCGTAGCCAATATCATATAACGCATTGGCCAATTTTGCGAAATCCACCGGTGCGGAACTCATGATCTGCGGTATCGATGGAATGCCGGTATTGCGATCAGGGTAAAATTCGCGCAACAGGTTGTTGGTTGGCTTCATCTTCTTCGATGAGGAGATAAAGGGCGCAATGGCCAGATCAACGCCTTTAAAATAAGCAGGAAACAGGTTGCGATAAATCCGGTCGGTCATCCCCTGGAGGGGGGCGAGGTATATCATGGGCAAGCCCTGTATTCTTGTAGTTGTCATGATCATCACAGGGATTACTTTTTTCTGATGGCAGACGTTTTGTCAAGCATTATGGTTCTTTTTCGTTGACAGAGCAATAAGCTTCCCTTATAAACTGCCTACAAAATATTGAGACAAACAAGGAGGCTGTGCATGAAAAAATCCATCATTTTTATCGTCCTTTTGGTNNATGGATCTGGAAATATTTGAGGGCTTTTGCAAGGCCCGGGGCCGCCAGTACAAGATTACATCTTACGATTGGCAGGGCATGCTCGGATCAGTTATCGGAAAACAGGCCGACGTCGCGTTTTCGGCCATCTCCATTACCGACAAACGCAAGGAAGTCATGGATTTTTCCAAACCCTACATGGACAATACCTGGAATCTGGTCAGCTTAAAAAACAAGAATATCGTGATCAAAGACCTCGTCGAACTAAAGAAATATTCCATCGGCTACCCGCGCGGCATGGCCTACAGCGGTCTCATCAAGGACAAACTGGAACCGCAGGGCATTTATAAGCTAAGCGACGTCAAATTGTATCCGACCTACAATGAGGTTCTGGCCGACCTGAAAAACGGCAATCTGGATCTGGCCTTTGTGGAAGGCGGGGTCGCCATGGTTCACAAGAAAAAAATTGATATTCAGGACAGTTACATCTTTTCCGGATTCGACAAGTTCGGATTTGCTTTCCCCAAGGGGTCTCCCCTGCGGGAGGATTTCGACCGATATCTCGCCGAACTGGGACCGGAAAAACTCAAGGCCATCGTTGACAAGTGGATGAAATAGAAGGGCGCAAACCGGACAGATGACTTTCTGGGACATTCTTACTGCGCTGACCAAAGGCGCGGGATATACCATACTGGTAACGATCGCCAGTGTCATCGCCGGCTTGGCCATTGGATTATTAATGGCCGTGTTGAGCACGTTACACGGTAAGGCAGTCAAGCTTTTCCTGGCTGCTTATGCTTATGTATTTCGCTCCATACCTGTTTTGGTCCTTCTCTTTATTGT
>DNYQ01000259.1:0-1996 GCA_003506745.1 Syntrophaceae bacterium | reverse complement strand
TTTTTTGTATATCATCTTGCCGCAAATGTTTCGAATGTCGATCCCCGGCATGATCAATGAGTTTACTTCCATTTTGAAATACACCCCGTTCGCCTATACCGTGGGAATACCCGAAATCATGAAAGAGGCCATGAGTTTGGCCGCGCTGACTTTGCGGGGACTGGAAATCTATCTGGCCGTCGGAATGATCTATTTTGCCATCTACAAGTTGTTTGTGACGCTTTTTATGACTCTCGAAAAGAAATTCCGGATTCCCGGACTGGCTCATGAATGAGGAGGAGTAATCATGGCCTTGATTGAAGTCAGAAATCTGGTGAAAAAATTTGATGATAAGGACGTCCTCAAGGGGATCAATTTGGAGCTTCATGAAGGTCAGTCCAAAGTCGTGATGGGCGCGTCGGGATGCGGCAAATCCACTTTGCTTCGATGTTTGAATCTTCTGATCCAGCCCACATCAGGAGAAATTATCTTCAAAGGAGAAGACATCACCCGTTCCGGGGTGGATATTCGCAAGGTTCGCGAAGACATTGGATTTGTGTTTCAACACTTTGCACTCTACAGGCATCTGACCGTAGAAGACAATGTTACCCTGGGACTGCGCAAGCTCAAAAAAATGAAGACGAAGGAAGCCGTCGAAAAAGCTTTATATGAACTGGAACGGGTCGATATGGTTGACCACCGGGACAAATATCCCGCGCAGCTTTCCGGCGGACAGAAGCAGCGAGTAGCCATCGTCCGGGCGCTGGCTATGGACCCGGCGGTGCTCTTTCTGGATGAACCGACCTCCGCCCTTGATCCGAAAATGTCACGCGAGGTTGTCACCGTCATCAACAAGCTCTTCCTGGACAACATCACTATGCTTTGCGTCACCCATGATCCCTTTCTGGCGAAGTACATCTCCGACAGTATTGTTTTTATGGATGAAGGCATTGTGGTGGCGGAGGACATTGCCGAGCGGCTCTTTTACGATCACGAAGACCCGCGCATCAGGGAGTTTTTCATGAGCGTGATCGACCACAGGTAATTTTATGGCTGCTTTTCTCAACGACCTGATCGCCTATTGGCCCCAGATACTGGCGGGTCTGAAAAATACCGCTCTCCTCATGGTCATCATGTCGGCCACGGGATTCTTTGGCGGCATCGCGGCCTTTTACCTGTCACTCAGCAAAAGCAGAGCCGCACGGACATGGACGGAGCGCTACATCTCCTTCTTTATCGGGACCCCTCTTCTGGTCCATCTCTTTTTAATGTACTACGGATTGCCGGAGCTTGGGATTCATCTGTCGGCCTTCACGGTTTCCGTCATCGGCTTTACCCTGAATGTCTCCGCCTATAACGCCCGCTATTTGATGACCGCCTATCATGGTCTGGAAAAAACGGAGCTGGAAGCCGCCCGGGCTCAGGGCTTCACCCATACCGAAATATTCCGTTTCATTATTCTGCCCCAGGCGATCCGCCTGTCCGTCCCTTCCTTGACGAACCAGATCATCCAGAATCTTAAGGACACCTCCGTCGCGTTTCTCATCCAGTACCATGATTTTTTCGCCCAGATGCAGGAAATAGCCTCTACCAATTTCCAATTTTTCAAGGCATATATGACGGCCGGAGGGGTCTATCTGGCCCTGGTGTCGATCATTGTTCTGGCAGCGCGCAAACTGGAGCGGCATATCAGCCTGCCGGGTTTTCAGACGTAATAAAGACACAATAAAACAATTGACTTACAAGCGGAACTTCCCTATATTTTGCCCGCAAGAAAGCAATGTCATATTTAAAAAATCAGTTCGTTATTTGCCCTGTTATTTTTTACAAGGATGGAGGTTTTTTCATGAACTGGAATGATCGTGGGGCTCCAACCCTTTTATTTTCAATCCCTGTTTTTAGGCTTACTGATCATCCTGGCAACCGGTCTTTCGGGATGCGGCGAAAAGAATGACGGCGCGCATCCCCCACAGGGCATTCCCGTCACCGTCATGACGGTGACGCCTCGGGATGTCCC
>DNYQ01000291.1:4871-11903 GCA_003506745.1 Syntrophaceae bacterium | reverse complement strand
CGGAACCCCCTGGGCCAAAAGCTCCTGGCGCGTCTCTTCCAGCAATCGTTTGGCTTCACGGATCTCTTCAATGCCGGAAATCATCGGAAATAAAATTTTAACGTTCCCCAGCGCGCTGGCTCGCCAGATGGCCCGAAGCTGTATCTTGAAGATATCAATCTCCTTGAGACAAAAACGAATGGCCCTTAACCCCATTTGCGGATTTAATTCCTTGGCGTGTTTCTGGTATTTGGTAAATTTGTCACCCCCCAAATCAAAGGTGCGGATGGTTGCCCACAAAAAATTTTTCTCCGCCACGACCTGACGATAATTATTGAAATGGTCTTCTTCGGTCGGTAAATCTTCCCGGTAAATGTACAAGAACTCCGTCCGGTATAATCCAATGTACTCCGCGCCGTGAACAACCGCCGAAGGAATCTCTTCGATAAATTCGATGTTGGAGCCGATCTGCACATGGTAATGATCCAGCGTCACGGCGGGTTGTCTGGCATATTTAAGGTATTCGTCCTTGGCGTCGTCATAATGGCGCTTTTTTTCTTCGTATCGCTTGAGCATATCGGGATAGGGATTGACCACCACCATCCCCGACGTCCCGTCCACAATGATATCATCGCCGGTCCGGACAAAGCGGGTCACATTATCCAAACCAACCACGGCGGGCAATTCCATGGACCTGGCCACAATAGCCGTATGGGACGTCCGGCCGCCGCTGTCGGTGGCAAAACCGACGATTTTATCCAGTTTCATTTGCGCCGTATCGGCAGGTGATAAATCATGCGAAACGATCACGACGCCTTCCTGGCCGACGTCCCAGACAATTTCATGTTTTTCGCCGGACAGATTGCGAAGGATCCGCTGGATAACATACTGGACATCGCTGATGCGGCCGCTGATATAAACATCCTCCAGACCCTCGAATATCTGCTTGTAATGGTCCAGCGTCATGCGCAACGCCCATTCGGCGTTGACGCCCAAGCGGCGGATATATTTTATCGTCCGGTTGATGAATTTTTTATCCGACAGCAGCAAAATGTGGACGTCGATAATATAAAGCGGTTCCGTCACTTTTATTTTTTTCAGGTTATCCTGAATTTCCAAAAGTTGCCGCGAGGATTCCTTCAGGGCGTTTTTAAAACGCTCGATTTCCTTCGGAACCATATCAGCATGATTCAGTTTATAAAAAGATATTTGGGCATCCAGCGGGTCAAAGCGATAGACTTTACCAATCACCACCCCCGGAGAAACGCCAATACCCTTCAGAACAAAAGTTTTTTTCCCTTGATCCGACATCATGCTCCCGCTCATTCTTCTCCGAATTTATTTTCGATCAACGCTTCCAACTCGACAAGCGCCTGCGCAGCATCAGCGCCCCGGGCGCTGACGGTAATCATGCCGCCCATCGGGCAGGCAAGGGTCAATATGCCCAGGATGCTCTTCCCATTGACCGTTTGACCGTTGCGTTCAATGAATATTTCCGAACGATACTTCTGCGCAATGCGGACAAACAAGGCGGCCGCGCGCGCATGCATCCCCAATTTATTTTTTAATTTAAATGTTTTCATTTCCAGCACAACCATAAACCCCTTGATGAATAAATCATAAACAGCATCGCTGCTCCATATAAAATATAAGTTTGCGACACGCCTTTTTGAATCAACCACCAGCAAAACAGGATGATGGCCAGCACAGCCGCTGCCGTCGCCATCCCGGGCATTTTAGCAAAGTCGGAATATCCGGCCTGTAAGAACCCAATGCCGCAGCCGGAAAGGGCAGCCACAGACACCCATCGCACCCGGACGGAAATACGCGGCAAATCCATTCTGCGAATAAATTCGATCCCCTGCTTTCCCCGACGATAGCCTTCAAGAAACCCCTTTAATCTTACCCAAAGATGCGCGGGGGTATAAATCAGGACAAAGGCCAAAGGCGAAAACATCCACCCCAGCCACGCCAGACCCGCCGAGAGGATTCCCGCGCAGGGTCGAAGCGCGCCCCAGAAAAAAGTATCGCCGATCGCGGCGTAGGGCCCCATCAAACTCTGCTTAACCATTGCAATGGCTGCCGCATCATCACCGTCTCGCCGATCTTCTTCCAGCCGGGCAATCGAGCCGATGAGCGGCGCAGACAGATAGGGATGCGTGTTAAACATCTGTAAATGCCGGACCAGCATCTCTTCCGCCTCTTTGCCGGCTACTTTCCGCTCCCGAAGGAGTGGAAGCAATGCATACGTGAAACCAAGATTTTGCATTCTGCGAAAATTCAGGGCGGCGTGAATGAAAAAAGACCTCAAAAATATTGCAAACAATGACCCTCTTTTCATGATGACGGCCTCAAACGCACATATCTTGATTATTTTCCTGCTTTTATGCGACGAAAGAACTAACACAATTGCCGGGCTAAGTCAATTTAATCCCGCTTTGGCAAGACGAGTGATAATTCTCCGTAGCTTGCTGCGATCATTTAACTTTATTTCATATCCCGACAGCTTGCTGAGAGGTGGTTGATTCAAGGAATCCCCCCTTCTTTATTTTTCTTGACAGCCGGTTTTTTTGTTGTTAAGGACACGCCGGTTTTAATATCCGGGGCGACTGTGGACACTTTTGATTGCCAGTCTTTTTCCGCAATGCCTAAAATTCAAGTTATTTATATTAGATTAGGGGGTTTGTGCAAAATGCTTTGTGAAACAGTTAAAAAAGGAGTGGAGTGCGCTTTCATGAGTAAAAAAGGCTGCGGCTTCTTCGGCGGCAGTTGTGTCACGATTGTTGAAAAATGCGGTGATTGCAATAAGATTTTCGAATATGAAACAGGCAAGTACTGCAAAGTCTATCCGGATCCGAAAAGCAAGTGGATGACGGGAAACTGCCCGACCGCATCGCATGTCAAAATTGAAATCAAGGAAACTCAAAAGATCAACCCGCTCAAAGCGTCTAAAAGAGCGAATAAAAAATAACCCCTTCCAAACGACAAAAGCCGGCAATGCCTGCCGGCTTTTCAGCTCATGATCTTACGAATCTGCTGCAATTCCTTTTTAATGAAAATTAATTTATCCTGATCGTCCGCCGCGGTGGCCGACTCTTCATGGCCGTGCATGATGGTCAGCTGTTTTTTGGCGCCGCTGATCGTAAATCGCTGCTGGTAGAGCAGATGGCGAATGGTTAATAATTCCTCAACATCCTTTTTCCGGTATAAACGCTGAGCCGTCCTGGTCCGCACGGGTTTAACCGTTTTAAATTCCCTTTCCCAGTAGCGAATAACATAAGGTTCAACGTCAAGGATTTTGCTCACTTCTCCAATACGGAAATAAGCCTTTTCGGGAATGATGTTATCCATACAATTCCTGAATTCTTACGGAGCAAAACATGGGCCAATCCAAAATCAATAAAAAACGTTCCGTTGAATATTGAACGGACAAAGCCTTATAAAGATTCCGGATCATCAGGGCCGATGAATATCATTATTAACCGTTTAAAGATTTACGCAATACCTGAGAGGATTTAAAAGTCAAAACCCGGCGTGCGGTAATGGATATTTCCTGTCCGGTCTGCGGATTGCGGCCGCGGCGGGCGCGTTTCTCTTTCACCATGAAATTGCCGAAACCGGAAATTTTTACCCTTTCACCCTGTGCAAGGCTGTCTTTGATGATGTCAAACACGGATTCAACAATATCCGCCGATTCTTTTTTGGAAAAACCGAGTTTTTCGTAAACATTCTGAATAATATCAATCTTTGTCATTTCTCTTCCTCCGTTTTAACGTCATGTAAACTGTTAGTCTCTTATTTTTGCACCCGTCAGTCGGACAGTGTTGTGCACGATTTTATCGTGAATGGCATTGATTTCCGCATCCGTTAAAGTCCTGTCGAGAGCGCGATAGGAAAATCTCAACCCCAGACTTTTTGTTCCTTCTTCAAGACCTTTGCCTGCGTATATATCAAAAATTCCCACATTTTCAAGCAAATCTTCATGTTGGCTTAAAACAATTTCCAGCATCTTTTGGGCCTCCATAGACCGAGAGACGACAAATGCAACGTCGCGTTGAACGGCGGGGAATTTTGATACTTCCCTGTAGCGGATGCTCCCGTTGATCTGTTTTTGAAGTATATCAATATCAATTTCGAATAGATAGGCCGTGCTTTTCACATCCATTTTCTGCAATACTTCCGGATGCACCTGCCCCAACGAACCCATTTTTTTCTCCTGGAAATACAAACCACAGGATTGACCGGGATGCAGGAAAGGTTCTGATAATTCTGCACGATAACTGCAAGGTTCCATCTTCAGATCATGAAAAATGTTCTCCAGGGAACCTTTAAGATCGTAAAAATCGACAGGGACTTTCGACCCCCAAAGGTCATCCGATGCCTTTCCCGCCAGCAGCGCAGCGAGGATATTCTTTTCCTCCGGCAACGCTCCGGCGCTGCGCCTGAGGAAGATGCGTCCTATTTCAAATATCTTTAAATTGAAGGATGCATTATTCATATTGCTCTTCAAGGTTTCCAGCAATCCATAGGCCAGCGTTGTGCGCATCACCGACTGATCTTCCGTCAATGGGTTTTTGATCAGCACCAGATTGCGACGTTCATCGGCCGGCGGCAGGTTAAGATCATCTACGGAAGCGGGCGATGTAAAACTGTAATTGATGATTTCCGAATAACCGCCGCCGGTGAGTAATCGACGGATCTTCTCCTCCAGATTCAGGCGGGGAATGACCGCCATTTCCGTCACTGAAACAGCCGGCAGNNATGCGAATCACGTCTTGGGCGGCAATAGCCGTGCCGATAATTTCACGGATTCTCGCCAGGCTGAGAGGAATATTTTCAACAGCCGTTATTTTTTGCGGGTATTCATCCAGATAGTTTTTACAGATGGAACCACCGGAAAGTTCGGCCATCAATTGCGCCGCGCGGTTAAGCGCGCGAATGACGCCTTCCGGATCAATGCCTCTTTCGAAGCGAAAAGCCGCATCCGTAGGCATGGCCAGGCGGCGGGAAGAACGTCGGATCGATGAAGGGTTGAAATAGGCGCTTTCCAGGAAAATGGTCTGTGTATCCTCCTTGACTTCGGAATTGAGCCCTCCCATAATTCCGGCAATCGCTACGGGCTTTTTACCGTCGCAGATTAACAGCGTATCCGGCGGAAGCAGGCGGCTTTTTTCATCCAGTGAAACGAAGACTTCATTGGCTTTTGATTTACGCACGACGATCCGTCCCTCTTCCAGAAAACGAAAATCGAAAGCGTGCAACGGCTGCCCCATTTCCAGCATGACAAAGTTTGTCACATCCACGACATTATTGATCGGGCGCATGCCTGCGGCTTCCAGCCTTGTTTTCATCCAGACCGGGGAATCGCCGATTTTGACATTTTGAATCATCCGCGCGGCATAACGCGGACACAGATCCGCATCCCAAATGGATACCGACGAAAGCAAAGCAATATCTTCGGTCGATTCCTGAAGGGTAACGGCGGGTATTTTTAATGGCTTGCCGGTTAAGGCGGCAACTTCCCGGGCGATGCCGATCACGCTCAGGCAATCGGAGCGGTTTGGCGTAATGCCAACATCCAAAACCGTATCGCCCAGATTCAGGGCGGTCTCCAGAGGCGTTCCCGGCGTCAGGTCCAAAGGCAATTGCATGATGCCCGAGGCATCATCGCCGATCTCCAGTTCCGCCTCGGAACAGAGCATGCCGTCGGATCGCTCGCCGCGCAGCGTGGTCGCTTTGATCGTGTATCCGCCGGGGATAACCGCTCCGATTTTCGCCAAAGGCACCACATTGCCGGCTTTGATATTTTTGGCGCCGCAGACCACCGGATAGGTGACGGTGCCGTCCGTCACGTCGCACAAAGACAGTTTATCGGCATTGGGATGGGGTCTGACGGATAAAATTTTCGCCACCACAACACCGGAAAACTTGTGGGCAATCGTCTTGATCTCATCCACTTCCAGGCCGGCCATGGTTAATTTATCGGCCAACGCCTGCGGGGTTAATTCCAGATCAATATAATCTTTAAGCCATTTGAGACTGACGAGCATGGGGTCAAGCTCTCCTAGAATTGTTTAAGGAACCGAATGTCGTTTTCAAATAAAAGACGAATGTCGGAAATGCCGTATTTGAGCATGGCAATGCGTTCCAGACCAAGGCCAAAGGCAAATCCGGAATAAACAGCCGCGTCATACCCGACATTTTGAAAAACGGCGGGATCCACCATGCCCGACCCTAATATTTCCAGCCAACCNNGGGAAAAAACTGGGGCGAAAACGCAGGATCGTATCGGCGCCGAAGACTTTTTTGAGAAAAGCGGTCAAAATGCCTTTCAGATCGGCGAAGCTGACGCCCCGGTCCACCAGCAATCCTTCAATCTGATGAAACATCGGCGTATGGGAAACATCGGAGTCCGGCCGGTACACCCGTCCCGGCGATAAAATCCGTACGGGAGGCCTCACTTTCTCCATAATTCTGACCTGAACCGGAGACGTGTGGGTGCGCAGGACCATATTGTCTTCAATGTAGAAGGTGTCCTGCATATCCCGGGCGGGATGATCTTTGGGAATATTGAGCGCTTCAAAATTGTAATAATCCAGCTCGACTTCCGGGCCTTCGACAACCGAAAAACCGAAAGCGGCGAAAATATCGCAAATTTCGTTGCGGATTTGAATCACCGGGTGAATGCGGCCCGCGCGAATTCCTCTGCCTGGCAGCGTCACATCAATTTTTTCCCCGGCCAGAATTTCTTCTTTTTTACGCTGCAGTTGCTGTTGCAGAGCCTCTTCAATTTTCGCTTCCAGAAGCTCCTTCACCTCATTGCAGCGCTTGCCGAACAAAGGCTTTTCTTCCGCCGGCACCTGAGCAATATTTCTTAAAAGGCCGGTCAGAAGCCCCTTCCGGCCGAGATATTTCGTTCTCACAGCCAGAATCGAATCTTCCGTCCGGGCATTTTCCAGTGCGGACAGAGCATCCTTTTCCAGTTGATGAAGATCCGCTATCATGCCGCCTGCTCGCCTTTAGCCGCCGCCACAATCTGAGCGAAACCCTTCG
>DNYQ01000291.1:0-4849 GCA_003506745.1 Syntrophaceae bacterium | reverse complement strand
GCTTCCGTGGCGGTTCTGAGCAGGCGGCTGCGCGCGCCAAAAAATCCTTTAGCCCTCTTTAATATTGATCTTCTTTTCTTCCGGGCAGTGACGCCTCTTTTAATCCTCGACATGGCTTTTTAATCTCCTGTATTGATAAAAACTATGAACGTGTCTGTAACCTACAAATAAGGAATCAGCCTCTTGATGGCTTTTTCATTGGTCGAATGCACCAGGGTGGATTTCCTTAAGGTTCTTTTTCTTTTAGTGGTTTTTTTGGTGAGGATGTGGCTGGCAAAAGCCTTGCTGCGTTTCACCTTTCCCTTGGCGGTAACGGAAAAGCGCTTGGCCGCTCCTCTGTGTGTTTTCATCTTTGGCATATTCTCACCTCTTTTTTGGTTTTATCAGTTTATTTTTTGGGTGAAACAATCATGACCATGTTCCGGCCTTCCAGCCGGGGTTCCTGATCCATGATACAATCATCCGTCAGCGCCACCTTAATTTGTTCCATCAGTTTTCGGCCGATCTCGGTAAAGGCAATTTCGCGCCCCCGGAACATCATGGATATTTTCACCTTGTCGCGTTGTTCTAAAAACTTTTTTATATGTTTTATTTTCACCTGCAAATCATGCGCTTCCGTTTTGGGCCTTAACCGGATTTCCTTGACATGAATAACCGTCTGGCTTTTTCGCGCATCGTGAATTTTTTTGCTTTGCTTATAACGGTACTTCCCGTAATCCATGACCTTGCAGACGGGCGGCTCGGCATTCGGGGAGACTTCCACCAAATCCAGCCCGGCCCTTTCCGCGGAGGTAATCGCTTCATCCAGGGAAATAACACCGAGCGGCTGACCCTCTTCGTTGATGACCCTGACCGAAGCGGACTTTATTTCTCTGTTGATCTTTAAATCTTTAACGATACGGCACCTCCCCAATAATCAGTTGCGTGTTTCATGCTATTGCTTTTTTTCACACATTTCCCGGATGAAAGCAATAAATTGTTCAACCGGCAGCGCGCCGAGATTCTGTCCGTCGCGCGCCCTGGGCGACACGGTCTGGGCCGCCACTTCCTTGTCGCCGATGACCAGCATATAAGGAATTTTTTGCATTTGGGCCTGACGGATTTTATAGCCTAATTTTTCATTATCCAAATAGGCCTCGCAACGGATACCCGCTTCAATGAACCGTTCATAAACCGTCCGGGCGTAAGGAATTTGCTTATCGGTCACCGTCAACAAAACACATTGCGTCGGCGCCAGCCACACCGGAAATGCGCCCGCGTAATGTTCGATCAAAACGCCCATAAACCGTTCAATCGCCCCCAGAATGACCCGATGGAGCATGACGGGGCGGTGCTTTTCGCCGTCCGCGCCGATGTAGCTTAAATCAAATCGTTCCGGCAAGGTAAAATCGCACTGGATTGTCGCGCACTGCCATTTTCTTTTTAAAGCGTCTTTCAGTTTAAAATCGATTTTCGGTCCGTAAAAAGCGCCGTCGCCTTCATTAACCTCATAGCTGATGTTGTTGTCTTGGAGAGCATTTTCCAGCGCATGCGTGGCCAGATCCCAGTCCGAATCGGACCCGATGGAATGCTCCGGTCGTGTGCTTAATTCCACTTCATATTCAAAGCCGAAAATGCCCATCGCATAATTGACAAAATCCGCAATGGCGCGGATTTCCGCATTCAGCTGCTCGGGCATGCAGAGAATATGCGCATCATCCTGCGTAAACTGGCGCACCCGCATCAACCCGTGCAACACGCCGGTTTTTTCATGACGGTGGACCGTACCCAATTCAAAATACCGAAGCGGCAAATCGCGGTAACTGCGGATCTTGGACTTGTAGATCAGCATATGGGACAGACAGTTCATCGGCTTGATGCCGTAAGTCTGCCCATCGACTTCGGTGAAATACATATTATCGCGGTAATGATCAAAATGGCCTGACTTTTTCCACAAATCCACTTTAAGAATCTGGGGCCCCATCACCATGTCGTAGCCGCGTTTCAGATGCTCTTTTCTTTCCCACTCTTCAATAATATAGCGCAGCAGCATGCCTTTGGGATGAAAGATCACCAGACCCGCTCCCGCCTCGTCGTTGACCTGGAACAGATCCAGTTCCCGGCCCAGTTTCCGGTGGTCTCGTTTTTTGGCTTCTTCCAGCAAATTCAGATAATCCTGGAGCGCCTGTTCATCGGCAAAGCCNNTCCACGGGAAGGTCTTGAATTAATTCGACTTTGTAACCCTCGCCTTTTTGAGCGAAAAGCTCGACGGCCTTTTCGCGGGAAAGTTCCTTTCGGATGAAAGGATAATCCGCTTTGACAATTTCCTGCATGCGTTTTTCGATTTTTTCAAAATCGTCAAGCGTGAAGGTTTCCGCATATTCAAAATCGTAGTAAAAACCGTCTTCAATAGCGGGGCCAATGGTAACTTTGGCGCCTGTAAATACATCCTGAACAGCCTGCGCCATGACGTGAGAAATGCTGTGTCGCAGGACGGACAGGCCTTCTTTTGAGGAAATGTCAATGAGATCGACCACTGAATTTTCCTTCAGAACAAAGCTTAAATCAACTAAGACCCCGTTGACTTTCGCCGCTACGGCAGAATCGAGCCCATTTTTTTTCCAGATTCCGATGGCTTCGGCAACCGTCGACCCTGAAGGCATGGTCTGTTCCGTTTTGTCCGGATAAACAACTTTTACGTTCATCATTTGACTCAGTAAGCTAATACCTTAAAATTTAAAGCATTTTAAAAGGGCATCACCATATTGCTGATGCCCTTTTCTTTATCGGCATTGACGGCGTATACGCGCACATAAAAAATGGTAGGCAAGCAGGGATTTGAACCCTGGACATCCACCGCGTCAGGATGGCGCTCTCCCCCTGAGCTACTTGCCTATGCTATGTTCAACTTTTAGCGATTGGTCAACTAGCAGTAAAACGCTTATGTGTCAAGTGAATATCTTATTTTTTAGCCTCTTCGGCTACGGATTTATTCAATATCCGGATCCCCCTGCTCACGTAAACCAAACCGGAAATAACGGTAAATATAGCCGTGACCCAGCAAAGTCCAATAACCCAATAATACCCGAAATCATGTGTAACCGATTTGTAGAGCAGGGCGAGAAAGATTGTGGCGATCTGGAGCGCCGTTGTGATTTTACTGACGATAGCCGGTTTTATTTCGTAAGTTACCGACATCAATGTCAGAATGGCTATGCCCAGCAAAATAATACAATCACGGCTGATGACAATAACAGCCAGCCANNATCAGAAAAATAACAAATACAGGAACAAGGATAATCCGCAGCAAGGATAGAAAATTTGGTATATTCATCTATAGATTCGGTGTTTTGGTTTATTCACCGTATTTTTTATCTCTTTGTTTGTTCCACTTCACCCAATCATCCATGTCCTCGGCCTCCGTAAAATCTTTCGGTTCCAGGGCCCGGCCGTCAGCGGTAATCTGGATCTGCTGCATGGATTTGACAATATAGACCCATTGTTCCATGGATACGGGCTTGGGGCCTTCGATCACCGACGGCCCGGAAACAGGTTTGGGCGGCCCGACGGCTGTAACGGCCGACTGTTGTTTTTGGGAAACACCTGCAACACTGACTTCGCCGTCATAGACCTTCACCACGGCCGACTGGTCAACCTCAACATCCATGCGGTAAACCGTCCCGCGAACCCCGGCAACCGCATTTTGGCAGGATATTTCAAATTTATCACCCCGGCCCGCAAGCGATTTACGAACATTCGACCATATTTTGCCAAGGGTCATGGAAATTCCCACTGCGCGCCTGCCGCCGGCGCCTGAATCCGCCTGAACCAGTTTGAACTTTGTCTTTTCAGCAAAACGTACCACGCTTCTATCCGGCAAAACCATCTCCAACCGGCTGTCCGCGCCGGTCGACACTTCACACCCCGGCTTGATAAAATCATATCTCGCCAGATCAACAGCCCCTTTACGTCCCGGGCAAACAGCGGAAACTTTCCCCTTTAGGGATGTGATCTGCGCTTGCCCCTTCGTCATTTTGACGGTCACCGGCTGTTGGGCCTGCGAAACGGCATACCATAATAACAGAGGAACTGTTAAAGCAATAATTTTGATCCCTTTTTTCATCATGTTCTCCTTCTTGTCTCCCTGATCAAGGACTTCTTAAAGGTTCATGAAGCATTATAAATAATCAGCTTCTCAATTTCGGTCCATAGGGCAGCGTTTCCAGGATTTTTCCTACAACCTCCTCGGTGACCGTTTCCAGATCTCCGAGTGCTTTCATTTCCAGTCTTTTGCCGCTGACATCAAAGCTTCTGCTTGTCGCTTTGTGCTGGGCGCCCCAAATCGTTTCACCCGTTTTCGTGCTTAGTAATTCGCATCGGACCGATACGGTTACCGGCGCATAAAAAAACTTTTTTGATGTTTTGCTTTCCATGAGCGAGCAGTACAGAGCGGCATCCGCGCCCAACAGCTCTTCAATCCTCTTCGGTGGAATTACATCATGGCTTTTCAATTCCCCTGTGCCGGTTAAAGGCGCCAGTTTACGGTCAATCAGATCCAGATTGACTTGAGGATAGCCTTTAAAACGCAATTCATCGGATAATTTTGTCCGGAGCATTTTCGAAACCCTTGCATCCGCAGCATTATTCTGAACCGGCAACACGGCAATCATATTTACCGCCGTCTGCTGGGCGTCGTTTTTTGTTGCGGCGGGGCCATGAGACGAACAGCCCGTCAATCCCAGGCAAAAAGCCACCACTGCCGTAAAGAATATTTTTTTGATGCTCATGACAATCCCTTACCCGTCCCTTTTTAGTTTTTCCATTTCTTCTCTGATCACGCGTTCGGCAATGCCGGGAACAGCTTCCCGCA